>CAIQQB010000124.1 GCA_903873805.1 uncultured Opitutia bacterium
GACTCCGGTCGGCCTACGGCCTCCCTCCGTCGGGACAGCTCTCACCCAACCCACGACATCAACCCAAAACCAGCTCCCAGACTAACACTCGGGGTGGCTCGAAAATGTGAGGCCAGTCAGGCGGTCAATTGCAGCAGGCGCTGGAACGTCTTCCGGCCGAGTTCCGCGAGGTCATCGTGCTGCACGAACTCGAGGGGCTGGCCTACCGCGAAATCGCCATGGTCGCGGAGATTCCCCTCGGAACCGTCATGTCACGCCTCTCACGGGGCCGGCAGAAACTGCAGGCCGAGCTGCTTGCGCTCAACGGAAAGGAGCCCACCCATGGACTGTAACGAATCCCGCGGCCTCATCGAGGCCGACACCGACGGTGAAATTGAGCTGGTTCACCACCTGGAGCTGGCGGCCCACCTGCGCAGCTGTCCGGCCTGCACCCGCCGGGCGGAGGCGGTGCGCAATCGGACAGCAGCGTTGCGCGAAGGCCTGCCGCGGTTTTCCGCCCCACCCGAAATGGCCGGCCGCATTCGCGCTGCGTTGGCGGAGGGGACCGCGCCGATTCCGGTCGCGGCTTCGACATCACGAACTTCCGGGCGCAACCGCTCACTCTGGCCGGCGTTGGGCATGGCGGCATCGCTCGCGTTCGCCGTGCTCGTCGGATTCAGCTGGGGTGGGGTTCGCGCACGCGCCGACCGGCTTTTCGACGAAGCATTCACCAGTCACGTGCGTTCGCTCCAAGCCGGCCATCTGACCGATGTGGTTTCGACCGACCAGCACACGGTGAAGCCGTGGTTTGCAGGGAAGCTGGACTTTTCCCCGCCGGTGACCGATCTAACCGAGGCCGGATTTCCGCTGGCGGGCGGCCGGCTCGAGGAGATGGGTGGCCGGCCGGCGGCGGCGCTGATTTTTCATCGGCGGCAGCACACCATCAACCTATTCATCTGGCCGGCAGGAGCAGATCCGATCACCGCACGGGCGGGGGCGCGCGACGGTTTTCAGGCCACCGGCTGGACGCGCGACGGTTTCAACTTTTTCGCCGTATCCGACATCCCGGCCGCGGAGCTGGCGCAATTTGCCGAGGCGTTTCGGACCGCGCAAAAATAGGCGGACCCGTAGGCGCATCGGCCGGCCGCGGCTGGCCAGCGGCCGCGAACGGGGTCAGGACTTGGGGGCGGCGTCCGGCTTGGCGGGTTCGGCGGCGAGGGACTTGAGGTAGGCGATGAGGTTGGCGCGATCCTCAGGCTTGGCGGTCGCGAGCTTCATCGACGTGCCGGGGACCCTCTTCTCCGGGTCGGCGAGGTAGGTGTCGAGATTGGCCTCGGTCCAGACCAGGCCGGATTTCTTCAGGGCGTCGGAGTAGTGCGCGAAGTCGGTGGATCCGACCTTGGCGCCGACGATGCCGGCGAGGTTGGCCCCGGTGGACTTGGAGGGCGTCTTGATGGAATGGCAGAGGGCGCATTTCTGGTTGAAGAGCCGGCGCCCGAGGGCGGCATCCGGCGCCGGAGCCGGCGTCGCGGTATCGGCCGCAATGGCGGCAAACGGAAGGAGCAGAAGAGTGAGCAGGATGGCTTTGGTCATGGTGAGTGAATTGGAAACGCGTTACCACAGATTGACGAGGTCTTCCTGGCGGACCCAGCCGGTTTGGCCGTTGGGAAAGGCGAGGCGGCGCCAGCCGAGGAAGGATTTGTCGGTGACGGCGACAAGACCCGGGGAGAGCGGAGTGGTTTTTTGGGCGGTGTCGGCCTCGGTGGGAATGGACCGCAGCACGCCGCCGTGCCAGACGACCACGGCCCGGCTGTCGCCGAGCGGGCCGTAAAGGCGCAGACTGAAAGTCGCAGCGGCGCCGAGCAGGACGCCGCACACGAGGGTGGTCCACGCGGCGGGCGCGAGCCAGCGGCCGTCGGAGCCGTAGGCGCGCCAGAGCCAGAGCGCGGGCGCAAGCGCGGCGAGCGCAGCCGCGGCGACGGCGAGCCACTGCCATTCCGCGGGCGAGGCGAGCCCGGCCAGTTCGGCCTCGGGTCCCGATGCGAGCAGCGGCCGGACTTCGTCGGGCGTAAAACCGGCGTTCTGCAGCGCCAGTTCGAGGTGCCAGCGGTTGGAAGGATGCTGCGGGTGCTGCACGAAGGCGGCGAGGGCGTGGCCGGAGGTTTCACCCCACCGGTTCTGCTGGGCAAGCGCGAGGGCGAGGTTGTGATGCGCAGTCCAGTCGGCGGAGTCGGCGGCGACGGCGTGACGCCAGAATTGTTCCGCAGCTGCAAAGTCGCCGGAACGGTAGGAGGCGGACGCCGCTTCCGCGGATTTTGGAATTTGGATCTGGGAATTTGGATTGTCGGCGGCGACGGCATCGGCGGCGGACAAGGATGAAGGATGAAAGATGAAGGATGAAAGGAGCAGCAAAACCAGGGCGGCGGTGGAGGTGGTGCTTGCCACCATTTTCAGCGTTTCTGTTTTCAGCTTTTCAGCTTTTGCCCCCCCGGGGAACAGGTTGCGGGGCAGGAAAAGCTGGAGGGGCTGAAAGCCGCGCACCGGTTTGGCGGCGAGAGCCTGGAGGGCGCGGTCGCACCAGTCGGCGGGGAGCGGCTGCTTTTTGCCGTAAAGAGTGCGGTCGGCCTCGGCCCAGAGGGTGGACCAGGTGGCGGATGAAGCGGGGGCGCCCTCGCCCCGGAAACGCGACGGGGGCGCCGCGTCCCCATTTGCAACTAGCGCGGCGGCGGTGGGGACGGCGTGAACGAGGCCGAAGAGCGTGGCGGTGTCGTGCTGCCAGGCGAGCAGGTGACCCTCAAAGTTGGCCGGATCGGCCTGGGCGAGCAACACGGTGAGGCGGGCATGGGCCTCGCGCGACGGACGCAGGGGATCGGTGCGTCTCGCCCGCAACAGGGCGAAAACGGCCCAGAGCGGCAGCACCCAGATCACGCCCCCGAGGAGAAGCAGCACGAAGGAGCGGTTCGCCAGCGGCGCGAGCGCAGATCCGGCGGGAGGGAGCGGATCGCGCGGGATGCCCGCGGGCGGAGTGGGGGAGACAGCCGCCTGCCCGCCGGACGGGGGAGCGCCACTCTCGACCGGGGCCGCGGGGGCGGCGGCGCCCGTGACGGAGAGGGTGAAAGCCGGCGTGGTGGCTTTTTTATATTCCCCGGCCTGCGGATCGAAGTAGCTGAAGTTGAGCGGTCCGAGGGTGTAGACGCCGGGTTTGGTGGGGATGAGGACGACGTCCTCCGCCAGCATGGCGTCGTAGACCGACTTGTCCTTGGCGGTGCGCTTGGCCTGCGGCTGGACGACGTGGAAATCGCGCGAGACGCTGCGTTGCGGCAGACCGGTGACGTCGGGCCAGTTGCCCGTGCCGGTGAGTTCAACAGTCCAGGTGACCGGCTCGCCGACGGCGACGGTGGCGGGCACTACTTTGCTCGTGAGGGTGAAGTTGCCGACGCCGCCGGCGAAATCGGCGGGCGCGGGCGCGGGCAGCGGCCGGACGGAGAGTGTGACGGGGGCGGTGGAGATGGTGAACTGCTGGAGGGTGGGGCGGGAGAACAGGCCAAAGTTTTCGGTCCCGGTGGTGAGGTTGACCAGCTGGCTGGCGCGGTTGAGCGTGACCTCGCCGGGCGCCCGAGCGCTGGCGCGGGTCGTGTACGTGAGCTCGATGAGCTGGTCACCGCCGCGGTTGACCTCCGCCTGGTCGGGCTTGCTCCATTCCTCGAGGGAGAGCGGCGCCGAGTTCCAGTCGGGATTGGAGGCCATCTGGTAGAGATAGCGTTTGGCCACACTCAGCGTGTAGGTGAGCGGAAAGACCTCACCGGCCCAGACGGGACGGGTGGGGAGAAGAAAACGGGCCTGGGCGATGGATTCGAGCGACACGTTGCTCTGGCCCACGGTCGAATCACCCACCTCGTAGGAGGCCGCGGGGACGTTCAGCCGGCCCTTGGAGGTGGCGACGGCAAAGGCCGGGATCGTGATGGTTTTGCGCGCGTTGGGGCGCACCGAATAGATGAGCGTGATGCTGTGCTGGGAGTTGACGGTGCCATTCTCCATTCGGATTGAACTGCTTTCGGATCGGCCCGGGCTGCCCCCAATCTCGAGGCCGTCGACCGCGGGCAGGGCCACCGTGCCATCGGGCTCGCACTGGTCAAAAACCAGACTGAGCTGGCTGACTTGGTTGAGCGCCAGCGTGCCGCCCGGAGGCTGCCAGCGGACGCTCTGGGCGCGGAGTCCGGCGGCCAGGAGGAGAAGAATGAAGAACCGGGCAAGAATTCGGCGCATGGCGGTCACCAGTTGTGAGCCCGGTTGGTGCGGGCGGCGGGCGGAGTGTCTTGCATGAGTTGAAAGAGGTGGGCCGGTGAATCCTGGTCGCGGACCTGCTCGAGCTTCTGCAGGGGAATCACGAGCGTCGGATCGACCGGCGGGCGGGCGCCAGCTGTCTGGGGCTGGACGCCGCCGACCTGCTGGGTTTCCCCCGACGATTCCTGGGGCGTGGCGGATGGCGGCGGCTGCAGCTGGTCGAAGGCCTTGTCCCCCTTGCCGGTGGACTGATCTTTCTTGGCGGGAGGTTGGGTTGGGTTCTGCTTCTGATCCGGCTGACTGGGGTTCTGCTGGTCCGACTTGCCTGGGTTGTCCTTGGGCTGGTCGGGAGAGGTGGAGGAGTTCTGCGGCTGGCCGGAGGGGTCGCCTGATTTGTCGGATGGCGAATTTTTCTGATCCTTGGACTGGCTGTCCTGTTTCTGCTGGTCGGGTTTCGACTGGTCTTTGGGTGATTGGTCTTTGGATTGGTCCGGCTTGGACTGATCCGGTTTGGGCTTATCCTGGTCCGGTTGCTTCTGCTGGTCCTTTTTTTCCAACAATTTTTCGAGCCGGTCGCGCAGGTGGTTCCAGTCGGCCGCCTTGGCATCGAGGGCCGAGCCGGCGTCCACGGCGGCGAGGCCGTCCTGCACGGGTCCGGTCGGGACGGGCTGCTGGGCCGATTGCAGGTCCTCGCCATAGGCCAGGGTGGTGCGGGCGAGGGTGGCGCAATCGGCCGCGGACAGCGCCGGGGCGCCGGCGAGACGCTTCACCAGCTGGCCGAGCGGGGCGCCGGGGGCTTCGGGCGGGGTGGCGTCGGCGCTGGGGGCGGTGGTGTTGATGGCGGCGAAGACCGTGGTCGGATGGGCCAGCACGGCCAGGAGCAGGCCGAGGACCGCGACGGCGGCGGGGGAAAATTTCAGCTTCCGCGGGCGCGGGCGCACGGGGAATTCGGCGTAGAAGCTCCACAGGAGCAGGAGGATCGCGGGAGCCAGCGCCCATTGGAAACGCTCGGCGAGCCGCACGCGGCTGAGATCGTGAAAGTCACCGCGCCGGCCCTTGTCCACCGTGGTCTGCACCAGTTGGGCAAGATCCACCCAGCTGCTGGCGTCGACATAGACCCCGTTGGTGTCGCCGGCGAGTTGCCGCAGGGTGGCGCTTTCGAGCTTGGACAGCACGACGGCGCCGCGTTCGTCCTTCATGAAACCGCCGCTGCCGTCGGGGATCATGGCGCCGTCGGCGGTGCCGACGCCGAGGCCGAGGACACGGATGCCCCGTTCCTTCAGATCCGGCACGGACGCTTTCCAGCCGTCGTCCTCTGCCTCGCCATCGCTGAGCACGATCAGGAAGCGGTCAGCGCCGCTGGCCGAGCCGAAGGCGTTGAGCGAGGCCTCGATCATGGCCTGATAGTTGGTGCCGCCTTCGGGCAGGTAGTCGGGCCCGAGGCTGGGCAGAAATTCGCGCAGGATCTCGTAGTCGGCGCTGAGCGGGCTTTGGAGGAAGGCGGTGCCGGAGAAAACGACAAGGCCGACGCGCTCGCCGCTGAGTTTTTCGAGCAGGCTCGAAACGAGCAGCCGGGACCGTTCGAGCCGCGACGGCTTCACGTCGGGCGACAGCATGCTGCGGGAAAGGTCCATCGCAATGATGATGTCCCGGGCCTGCTCGAAGACCGGCTCCTCGAGGCGGCCCCACTGCGGACGGGCCAGAGCCAGAACGGCGAGGGCAAGCCCGAGCCACAGGCGCCAGCGCGAACGCGGGCGCAGGTTGCGCTGGAACGATGCATATCCCAGGATGAGCGCCGAACGACCGGCTTCGGCGCGGAGAATCTTCGGGTGGGGATCGGAGGCGGCCGCGCGCAGGTGCGTAATCTCCCAGAGAAACAGGGCGGCAACGGGCAGCAGCAGCCAGAAGACGAGCGGCCAGGCGAAGCTCATGACAACGGGACCTCCGTGACGGTGGGACGCAGGCGGACCGCGACCGGGTGGGTGGGATCGGATGTTGGCACGGCAGGTCCGCGGGCCGAGCGCCGGCGGGCGAACAGGGCCGCCAGCAGCAGGCAGCCCAGTCCGGGGGCGGCCGGCCAGGCAAAGAGTTCGGTTGTGATGAGGTAGGTCTTGGCCTGAAACTCAATCTTCTGCGCCTGGTCGATGGAGGCGAAGGCGGCTTCGATATTGTGGGTGTCGTCGGCGCGGTAGAACTGTCCGCCGGTGGCGCTGGCAATGTCGCGCAGCGCATTCTCGTCGAGATCGGCGAGGACGCGCAGATAGCGGCCGGTCTTGTGGCCGTTGGCGTCCATTTCCGGGAAGGGCACATAGCCGCTTTTGCCGGCGCCGATCGTATAAACGGGAATGCCGCGGCTTTTGGCGATGTCCGTGGCCTGCTGCGGGGAGAGCGCACCGAGGTTGTTGGCGCCATCGGTCAGGAGGACAATGAACGCCCCCTGCCGCCGGCCGTTAGTCTCCCGGGCGGCCTGATCGAGGCGGGTGAGGGCGATGCCGAGTCCGTCGCCGATGGCGGTGCCGTCCTCGATGAGGCCGATCGAGAGCCGGTCGACTTGTTTGTACAGCCAGTCATGGTCGAAGGTGAGGGGGGCGAGCGTGTAGGCGCGGCCCGAGAAGACGACGATGCCAATGCGGTCGTTGGGTCGGTTGTTGATGAATGACTGGATCACGGGCCGGATGTCCTGGAGGCGGTTGAGCCGGTGGCCGTCCTTTTCATAGTCCTCGGACAGCATGGAGCCCGAAAGGTCGATGCAGAGCATGAGGTCGTAGCCCTGGCTGTGCACCTCGCGCTTGTCCTCGATGCGCTGGGGCCGGGCGAGCGCGGCGGTGAGCAGGACGAGGCCGGTGACGGCGAGCCAGACCGGCCAGCGCGAGGCCGCGGCGAGGGACGGGCGGTGCCAGGCGGCGGCAAAGGGCACCAGCAGCACCGGCACGGCGCGCCGCCCGCGCAGCCACAGCACCAGCGCGACCGGCAGGAGCGCCAGAAACCAGAACGGATCCTTGATCGCGATATTGCCCATGGTTCAGCGGGCGGTCATGCGCGCGCGGAAAAACCGCACCAGCGCGTCGAGCCGGTTCTCGTCGGTGCCGACGACCAGGCGGCTGAAGTTGTCGGGAAACAACGAGCGCCACGCCTCCTCTCGCTGGGCGCGCCAGGCGGCGTGGGCGGCGCGTTCGGCGGCGGAGCCCTCGAGGGTGACGAGTCGGCCGGCGGTGGGGTCGAAGGCCGCGAACAACTCGCCGGCGGGCAGGGCGCGGTCCCAGGGATCGTCGACCCGGAAACCCATCGTATGGTAGCGGCGGCGGAGGGGCGTCCAGCCCTCCGGTGCCGCGCGTGGCGGAAAGTCCCCCAGCCAGATGAGCACGCTGTGGCGGGGTGCCGCGCGCGCGATGAGCTGCCAGGGAATTTGCTCAGAGGTCAGGGGCGCGAGGTCGGAGTTCAGGGCCTTTGCCGGACCTGTCTCAACTGCTGATTTCTGACCTCTGACTTCCGACCTCTGCCGACTGGCTTCCAGCGGCGGCGGGGTGCTGGCGAAGAGGCTGGCGGCGGCGTGGAGGATGGCCCCGCGGCCGCGCACGGGCTCGCGGAGCAGGTAGCCCGACGGGGTGACATGCACCAGACCGACGCGGTCGCGGTTGACGGCCCCGAGCAGCATGACCAGGCCGGCCAGCTCCAGCAGCGCCTCGCGCCGGGACTGGGCGCCGGAACCGAACTGGAGGCTGGGCGTATCCTCGAACACGACCAGGACGGTGACCTCGCGCTCCTCGACAAACTTCTTGCGGTAGGGCTCGCCGAGGCGCGCGGTGACATTCCAGTCAATGTCTCTGACGTCGTCGCCGAACGTGTACTTCACCACCTGGTCGAATTCCATCCCGCGCCCGCGGAAGGCGGAGCGGTACTCGCCGCTGAGGATGTTTTCAACCGCATGACGCACGCGCCATTCCAGCTGCCGCAACAGGGCGAGCGGATTGGCGGCGGGCGAGACGGTGGCGGCGGCGGGCATGGACGGGGTATCGGTTTATATCGTTCTCGTTCCCCTACTCGTTCTCATTCTCGAAAATCACCCAAGCTGGCGGCGGGCGAGAACGAGTAAGAGAAGGAGAACGAGAACGATTGCGGGAAGATTATGGGTTGGCCCCGACGGGGACCACCGTGTTCGCAATGACATCGGCGATGATCTTGTCGGTGGACATCTCCTCGGCTTCCGCCTCGTAGGTGAGGCCGAGTCGGTGGCGGAGGATGTCGGGGGCGATGTCCTGGATGAGCGCGGGGCTGACGAAGTCCAGCCCGCGGAGCCAGGCGAGTGCGCGACCGGCCTGCAAGAGGGCGAGCGACGCGCGCGGCGAAGCGCCGAACGTGAGCAGGCGTTTGCCGCCCGCTACCGGCTCGGCGAGGGTGCGGGTGGCCCGGACGAGGGCCAGGATGTAGCCCTGCACGGCCGGGGAGACGTGCACGACGTCGACCGACTGGCGGAGCTGGAGCAGTTCGTCGCCGCTGGCAACGGCGGTCAGCGCGGGCTGGCGGGTGACCTGGCCCCAGCGCTGCATCATGGTGCCCTCCTCGGCGAGGCTGGGATAATCCACGATCAGCTTGAACAGGAAACGGTCCGTCTGCGCTTCGGGCAGCGGGTAAGTCCCCTCCTGCTCAATCGGGTTCTGGGTGGCCATGACGAAGAACGGCCGGGGCAGCAGGTGGGTCTGCCCGCCGATCGTGACCTGCCGTTCCTGCATGGCCTCAAGGAGGGCGCTCTGCACCTTGGCGGGAGCGCGATTGATTTCGTCGGCCAGGACCAGGTTGGCGAAAATCGGTCCGCGGTGGGCGGTGAACGCGCCGTCCTTGGGCGAGAAGATCATGGTGCCGACCACATCGCTCGGCAGCAGGTCGGGGGTGAACTGGATGCGCTCGAACTGCACGCCGAGGGCGGTGCCGAGGGACTTGACGAGGAGGGTCTTGGCGAGGCCGGGCATGCCCTCGAGCAGGACATGGCCGTTGGCCAGGAGCGCGACGAGCAGGCGCTCGACGACGGCGTCCTGGCCGATGACGGCCTTGCCGATTTCATCACGGAGTTTCTGGGACCAAGTGGGGCCGGTAATCATGCGGAATGGACGTGGTGGGTGGGAAGGGTGCGGATATGACCTGCTTGCATTGAAAGTGTTTCCTGGAGAGAAAAGGAGTCGCGATGGATTTACCAAGCCAAATTCAAGTCCGGCTCGACGCCCTCGGCCTCCGGGCCCAGGACATCGAGGAGAGTTTTGTCCGGGGTTCGGGCCCCGGCGGCCAGAAAATCAATAAGACCGCGTCCACCGTGTGTTTGCGTCACCGTCCCACCGGGATCGAGGTCCGCTGCCAGCGGGAACGGTCGCAGGCGGCCAACCGGGAGCTGGCCTGGGCCGAGCTGGTGTCTAAGCTGGAGCAGAGGCTGCGGGCGGCGGAACTGGCGCGCCAGTCAGCCTTTGAGCAGGCCCGGCGCCGGAACCGGCCGAAAAGCCACCGGCAGAAGGTGCGGCAGATCGAGGCGAAGCGCCATCGCGCGGGCATCAAGTCGTTTCGGGGCCGGCCCGGACAGGATTGAGCGGCGGCGGTGCCCGTGCGCCCGTGCGGCATTTCGGCGCTTGCAGCCACCGGGGCGGCCGGTGAAATCGTTCCATGGCTGTCATCGGATCCCTCTCCACGGTAAACGCACAACTGGCCGGCACTCCGGGCCTGTGGCTGGCACTGGACTATGTGGGGGAGTGTTTCCGCGAGGGCGGGGCGCCGCGGGCGCGGCTGCTGGCGGCCGAGTTGGGGCACAACGCCCGGATCGAGCTGGGCCACGGCGTCTTTGCCCTGGAGCAGGTTTACCAGACCAAGCCCCGCGCGGACGGCCGGTGGGAAACGCACCGGGCCCACATCGATGTGCAGGCGCTGATCGCGGGCGAGGAATTCATGGAGGTGGCCGACCGGGCGAAACTGACCCTGCTCGAAGACCTCACGCCGGGGCAGGATGTGATCTTCTACCGTGCGTTTGACCGGGGCGCGGTGCTGCGGTTTGGCGCGGGGGACATCGGCGTCTATTTTCCCTCGGACGGCCACATGGGCAGCCTGGCGGTGGGGCAACCCGGCTTGGTGCGCAAAGTTGTCGTGAAGGTTCCGGTGGTCGCACCGTAGGCCGGCGCTGAAATCCACGGTTGTGAATTATCGCCACCATTTTCACGCCGGCAATTTTGCCGACGTTTTCAAGCATGCCGTGCTGGTCCGCCTGGTGCGGGCCCTGCAGGCCAAGCCCAAGGGGCTGCTGTTGCTCGACACGCACGCGGGCCGGGGACGGTACGATCTGCAGGCGGAGGCCCAGGGCGACACACTGGAGCGGCAGCCGGAGTGGCCCGGGGGAATCGGCCGCCTGTGGTCGAAACCGAATTTGCCGGCCGGGGTGGCCGAATATCTCGCGCGGGTGGTCGCCTTTGACCGCGGCGCGGGCAACACTCAGGAGGCCCCGCGCTTTTATCCCGGTTCGCCGCGACTGCTGGAGGCGCTGGCCCGACCGCAGGACCGGCTGGTGCTGTGTGAGCTGCACCCGGCGGAAAATCAGGCGTTGCAGGCGGAATTTGCCTTTACCCCCGGGGTGGCGGTGCAGCTCCTCGACGGCTACACGGCGGTGCGGGCGCTGCTGCCGCCGCCGGAGCGGCGCGCGCTGGTGCTGATCGACCCGCCGTTTGAGTCGCAGGACGAATTTGCGCGCATCGTGTCCGCGCTGGGCGACGGTCTGCGACGGCTGCCGGCTGGAACTTTTGCCATCTGGTATCCGCTCACGGAACGGGCGCGCGTGGATGATTTTTTCGCGGAACTGCGCACGCGACGCTTACCTCCGACTTTGGTGGCCGAGTTGATCATCAACCCGGCGGCGCCGAAGATGAAGGGCTGCGGTTTGGTTATCGTGAATCCGCCCTGGCAGTTCGACCGGGAGGCCGAGGAACTCGCCGTGTGGCTGGCCGGGGCGCTGGCCCAGGCCCCGGGAGCCGGTGCGCAGGTGTGGTGGCTGGTCCCGGAAGTCTGAATTTCCCATGGTTTCATTCCCCTAAGCTAGCTTCGGCTTGGTTGTAGCCGGGGTCGTTGACCCCGGGGTTCGAAATTGGCGATTTCAGGCACCGGGGTCAGCGACCCCGGCTACAGTTTATGAAATGCCCGGGCATGTTTCATCTGCCCGGGTCGCCTCCCGATTGGGAGGCTCCTTTGTGATGGGCCAAGCCCAGTCGATGCCTGAACGGCGCGGCACTTGGCTGGCCGACACCAAGCCGCTCGGTCCGGCCCGACCCCCGCCCACCGTCACGGACACGTCAACTCTGGTTGACCGGTTCGTTGGATGAGCGGGCGGAAGTGGGGCCGGAGGAGCGGCGAAGGGTGGCGCGGATCACCGCCGGCGACGGCGCGGGAGTTGCAAGCCCCGCGCCGCCGCCCGGGCTAGGCCACGCACGACAGCGGAGCGCGCCCCGCCCGCGCCGGGCGCGCTCGGGCGGGCAGCAGCAGGGTGAGCACACCGTCGTGAATCTCCGCGTGCAGCGACTCGAAGTCGTAGCCGGCTCCGAGACGCAACCGCAGCTGGTAGTCGCGTTGCGCGCCCTCGAAGTGGGCGGCAGTCCAGTTGACGCGGACGAAGTGGGTCTTGCGGGCGGTGATGGTGAGATCCGGTCCGCGCGCGGCGATCTCGACGCCGATGGCTTCGACGCCGGGCACATAGACCGTCAGCAGGAGGGCGCCATCCTGCGGCTGCGTGTCAAAAAGCGGGGTGCGAAAGACAGCGGGAGCCCCGGCCGGCCGGCGGGTGCGGCGGGCGGGGAGGGTGGGCGGGATGATCGTGTGCATGGGAAATTTTGAACGTGCGGTTGGAGACTCGGGGCTGGGGGCCGCCGGGCTTCGCAGGTGGGCTAAACGTGATCCGTCAGTGCGGAGGTTTAGATCTGGGAGCCCGAGCCGGACTGCTGGTGTTTGTGCCAGCGCTGGCAGGAGGCCGGACGCATCTGGACACAGGTAACCGTGACGGCCTTCGTGAACGAAGCGCCGGCGGAGCTGTGGAGATGGGAGGTGGTCCGGTTCATTGGAACTCAAATAGGAAAGCACAATGCAGGCGGTGTGCCAAGCGGGAAAAATATCGCGCGGCCGGCCAGTCTGAAGTCGGACGCCGGTTTCGGCGGTGGGCGCCTGCAGGGTTGCCGCGGGGGAAAATGCCGCCACGCTGGCGGGCAACATGGCCGCGCTCACCGACTCCACCACCACGGTTGCCGTAATCAAAGCCCGCGTCCTCGCGTTCGCCCGCGAGCGCGACTGGGAGCAGTTTCACGCCCCGAAGAACCTCAGCATGGCGCTCGCCGCCGAGGCCGCGGAGCTGATGGAGCACTTCCTCTGGACGGCCCCGGAGGCCTCGCGGGCGGTCGCCCAGGATCCGGTGAAGCGGCGCAAGATTGCCGAGGAGCTGGCCGACGTGGTCATCTATGCGCTGGAATTCGCCAACGTCACCGGCATCGACGTGGCGGCGGCGATCGAGGAGAAGATGGCGGCCAACGCGCTCAAGTATCCCGTCGAAAAGGCGCGCGGCCGGGCGGAAAAATACACCGAACTGTAGCGGCTGGAAGGGTGACCGGCCCCCCGGTCGCCACCCGTCTCCAGTCATTTCAGGGTCCGGTTCAAGGCCCTGGGGCCGGCCCCGAAAAGCGGATGTGCAAGGGTCCGTTGGCGAGGGATGGTATCCGTTTAATCATGACAAGGGGCGATTTTAGCCTTGACATTATAGGGTGAAACACCTAGATGCCATGCCATGACTTCGCTGGAGAAAGCACTGAAAGTGACCAAGGCGGTTGAGCAGGGGAAGGAGTTGCGTTCCCAGCTCCCCGTGGGTGCGGAGCAGCCTTCATCCAAGGTGCCTGCCCCCAAGACGGAAGGTCGCAAGTCAGCCGGCCCCATCGTTGCTGTGGCGGTCGTCTTGGTGGCGGGAACGGCCGGCCTCGCCTGGCATTTTCTTGCTCCGCATCCGAACCCGGACCCGGTGGCACCGGCCCCTCCGGTGGCCGCGGCGGTCACCGCGGCATCGCCGGCGGCTCCCACCGCCGACAATCCGGCAGCTGACCCGGCCAAGCCGGCGGTTCCTCCTGCGGCCTCCGTCGGTGCGGTCGGTCCTGTGGCGCCGTCATCTGCTCCCGCCGTGGCGGCAGGTGCGTCGCAACCGACGCCCGAGTTGCAGGCGGTCGCGGACGGACTGGCGGTCGGCGGCATCGCATTGATCGGCGGCATGCCCCGGGTGCTGATCAACGGGGCGATCTGCCTGGAGGGCAATTTTCCCAAGGGCGTGGCAAACCTCCGGCTGGAATCCGTCAGCGAACACGAGCTGGTCTTCACCGGCCCCGGCGGGGAACATTACCGGCGCCGCTTCTAGGTGGCGTAATGCCAGGGATCGTCGCCGGACTCGCGTTTCGGCATCCCGCCGGTGGGCAGGGGGACGGTGCTCTGGTCGGGTGTCACGATCGGACGGGACTCAATCTTCTTCAGTTCGCTTTCAATGAACTCCAGCGCCTCGATGTTCTGGCTGGCATCGACCCAACGCTCGAGGGCGTGCTTCCGGTAGCCCTCCCACAGGGTCTGGACGAAACTTTTCTCCTCCGTTTCGCTGTTGGTCTCCGTCTGGTCGAGGATGAGATGGATGCTGGGCAGCACTTTTTCCTTCAGGTCCTTGGCTTCCTGGACCAAGCCGCTGAACCGCGGTTGGGCGAGCTGGATCGTCTCGCCCATCAGCTCGCGGATGCGCTCGGCGAGGTTGTTCAGGGAGATTTCGGGCAGCTGCTGGCCGGGCTTGCCCTTCACCAGGCTGTCGTAGTCATGGGCGATGTGGTTGATGAAGCGGAATTCCTTTTCGACCTCCATCGCCGCCTCGAAGGCGTGGCCCATGAACTCGCCGGCAGCCTCGGACACCGTCTTGTTCTTGGCGGTCGAAAGCTCGGCGCGGGCGATGCCCAGGCGCTTGACCAACTCGTCGATCTTCCGTTCGGCCAAAAGCAGGCCGCCTTTCCAGTCCCCCCGCAAACTGCGCGAGGCGAGGCCGAGCCGGTATTCGAACGAGCGGGTTCGGACCTCGTGCTCGAGCCGGATCGAGATGACATCGGCGAGTCGCTTGGCCAGTCCCTCCACCTCGGCGAGCCCGTTTTCCAGGACACTGGCGGCCTGGCCGACATCCTTCTCCTCCTCGGCCGACTCGCGGCGTTTCTGCACATAGAAGAACGGCGGGCGCGTGGTCCGGAGCAGGTTCTCCTTTTCCTTCAGGGCGGCGAGGCTGGTGTTGAGGCGGTTGCGGGCGTAATAGACATGCGCCTCCATCAGGAATAGGGTGCGGAGTTCCTCGGGGAGATTCTTGATATCCAGCTGCTCGTTCATGGACGCGACGTTGACGGACAGTTTGCGCAAGGGCGGGCCAACTGGGAAGCCTTGTTTTTGCCGCCGGCAGCCGGCCCACGGCGGAAACCTCAGCACTTGTCGCGCCACGCCTGCCGGGCCAGGCTCGAAAAACGCTCCGCCATGACCCGTTTGCCGACCATCCTCCATCTCGACGCTGACGCCTTTTTCGTGGCGGTGGAGCAGGCGCGCGACCCCTCCCTCCGGGGAAAAAAGGTCGCGGTGGGCGGCCGCGAGCGGGGCATCATCGCGTCGGCCAGCTACGAGGCGCGGGCCTGCGGAGTCTATACGCCGATGCCGACCGCCCAGGCGCTCCGGGTCTGTCCGGACCTCATTCTGGTCTCGCACGGACTGGGCGGCTACGGCGCGGTGTCGCGGCGGATGTTCGACCTGTGCGAGACCCTCACTCCGGTGGTGCAGCGGAACTCGGTGGACGAGGGTTACCTCGACCTGGGGCCGTGCGGATTCAAAACGGCGGCCGAGGTGGAGGCCGCGGCGCGCGGATTGCAGCGGCGGATTTGGGACGAGTTGCAGATCCCGGTGTCGGTCGGGCTTGCGACCAACCGGCTGGTGGCGCAGATCGCCTCGAAGCTGCGGAAGCCCCGCGGCTTTGTCGTCGTGCCGCCGGGGACCGAGGCGGAGTTTCTCGCCCCGCTCGGTGTGGGCAAGTTGCCGGGCATCGGCGGCAAGACCGAGGCGGCGCTGGCCGAGCGGGGCCTCGTCCTGATCCGCGACCTCTTCGCTCGGAGCGAGTCCGAGCTGGCCGCGGCGCTGGGGGGCGGTTGGCGCGAGCTGCTCGCGCTCGCGCGCGGCGAGGACGACCGGCCGGTCGAGGTGGAGCGGGAGGACGCGAAAAGCTACTCCCAGCAGGAGACGTTTGCGGCGGACATCGCCGATTTCGCGGAGATCGAGCGCGTGGCCAAGGGCATGGTTGACGCCCTGCTGCCGAAAATCCGCGCCGACCGGAAGCGAGTGCGGACGATTACGGTGAAAGTGCGGTATCCCGATTTTTCGCAGACGGCCCACGGTCGCAGTCTTGAGGCGGCGACGGATCTCGAGGCGCCGTTTTATCCGCTGATCGCCCCGTTGCTGCGCGCGGCCTGGACCCAGCGGCGGCCCCTGCGGCTGGTGAGCGTGCGCTTCTCCGCGGTGGAGGACGCCACGGGTCAGCTGGAGATGTTTGCCCAGCAGGATGAGAAACGGCGCCAGCTCGCGGCCGTGCTGGACCGGCTCACCGGCCGCGCGACCGTGGTGCGGCGCGGGCACCAGCTTGCCAAAGCGCCGCCGCCGGATAAGTAACCTCTGTCCCTCCACCATGCCCATCTACGAGTATTATTGTGCGGCGAACAACCGGATCTACCAGTTCTACGCCAAGACCCTGGCGCAGGGCCGCACGGTGCCGAAATGCCCCGACAACCCCAGGCTGCCGTTGGTCAAGGTGCTCTCGGACTTTGCCGTGACCGGTCGGGCGCGCGAACCGGCTGCCGCCGGCCCCGGGCCGGACGGCGACGCGGCGGGCGACGCGGGCGGGGATGCCCGGATGGAGGCGGCGATGGGCGAGATGGAAAAAGAGTTCGCCGGACTCGACGAAAATGATCCGCGCGCCATGGGCCGGATGATGCGCAAGATGTCCGAGCTGACCGGCGAAAAGATCGACGGCGAGATGGAGGAGGTGGTCCGCAAGCTGGAGGAGGGGGCCGATCCGGAGTCGCTGGAGGACCAGTTTGGCGGCGGGGAGGACGAGGGCGGCCCGGACAGTCCGCCGGGCGAGGGTCCCGGTGCGGCGTTGTCGCCGGCCGCGGCTCAGCCAGAAAAACGGCCGCGCTCCCGGGTCCGCCGCGGACCGCCGGTGCGCGATCCGAAGCTGTACGATTACGAGTGAGAGACGGGTGCAGGGTTGGCCGAAGTGCGAATTGAGTTTGGTTTTCCGCCGAAACCGGTGTTGCGTGTCCGTCCATGCCTTCGCCCGAACTTCTTGCCCGCATTGCCGCCGCCAAGCTTGGTGTGCTCGCGCAGACCGAGCGCCTCCATGCCGAGCTGGGGCGGGTCGCCAGCCACTGGAAGAGCGACGGCACCCGGGTGACCCCGGTAGACATCGCCATTTCCGAAAATATTTTCCGGCTGCTCGGGGCGGAGTTTCCCGAGGACAATTATTTCAGCGAGGAGCTGGCGGAGACGGACCAGCCGCGGCCGGTGACGGCGCGGTTTGCCTGGGTGCTCGATCCGATTGACGGCACCAACAACTACGCGGCGGGCATCCCGTATTGCGCCATCGGGCTGGGGCTGCTCGAGCACGGGATGCCGGTCTACGGTTTCGTTTACGACCTGGCGCGACGCCGGCTGATTCACGGGGGTCCGGGCATCGGCCTGTGGGATGGGGACGAACCGGCGCAAATGCGGACCGCGCCGCTGCACCGGCATTCGCTCATCGGGTTTCACACCCCGTTTGACAAGGTCTATGCCCAGCATGCGGTGCTGATCGCGGAGAACCACAAGATCCGCGGGCTGGGCAGCAGTACGCTGCACCTCGCCTACGTGGCGGCGGGAATTCTCGAGGGCGTCGTGGACCACAACGTGCGGGTGTGGGACATCGCCGGGGCGGTGCCGCTGGTGGAGGCCGCGGGCGGCGAGGTGCAGTTTTTGAACGGCGCCGTCTTTCCCCTGAAGGAGTTCGACCTCAAGATGCGCCGGATCTTCTATGTCGCCGGCAGCCCCGGCGTCTGCCGCCAGCTCCGCACGCTGCTCGGGGTGTGAGGGCGCGCAGGACGGACCGGGCGCGCGGCTAGATCGGTCCTCCGACAGTTCGCTGCGCAGGCTTAATCGCCGGAGACGAAACCACTCCTTCCGCTCTAAGGGAATAGCGGATGCGGCGATCCGGTCCGACCACATTGGGTTGGCGGTCGGAGTCACTGCATCCTCAGACCAGATACTGCTTGCCGGGGACGGGGTCGAGGACGCGGGTCTTCGGGGCTAGCTCGGCGAGCTGTTCCGCGAACCAGGCGCGGGCCGGCGGGTCGCCGTGGGTCAGGACGATGCAGCGCGGCTGCGCCTGCACGGCGAACTCGAGGAGCTCCTCGCGGTCCGCGTGGCCGCTGAGCTCGTAGCGCTCGACGCGGGCCTTGACCTTCGTTTTCACGTTGGCGGTGGCAAAGAGGAAGGTCTCGCCCGACTTGGTGGCGAGCAGTTTGCCGCCGGGGGTGTCGGGGTCGCAGTAGCCGACGAAGCCGATGGTGTTGCGGGCGTGGCCGACGAGGCCGGAGGCGAGCGTGTAGCTCGGCGTGCGTTCGACGAGCATGCCGGAACTGATGATGTAGAGCGCGTTTTGCTGGGGATCCTGCCCGGGCGTGAGCTTGCGGGGGGTGGGCTTGATCTTGAGCTCCTTGATGATCCCGCGGTTGAACTGCACGTGCTTGGTCTTGCGGGCGATCTCGTCGAAGTAGTCGGCGAGGTCCATGCCGAGGCCGGAGGCGAAGATGGGGCATTCGACCAGTTTGCCGAATTTGCGGGCGTCGTGGAGGATGGTGAGGACTTCCTGCATGCGCCCGAGGGCGAACACCGGGATGAGAAACGAGCCGCCGCGCTGGATGGTGTCGTTGATCGAGGTGACGAGGCGGGTCATCTCGGCGGCGCGGGTCTTGTGCGCGGGGCGCTCGGTGGTGCCGCGGGTCGTCTCCATCACGACGGTGTCAAAATGCCCGGCGGGAAAACGCGCACCCTTGAGCGTGCGCTGGTCTTCGAAGAGCACGTCGCCGGTGAAGAACATCGCGCGATGCTTGTGGTGGATCTCGACGGCGGCCGCGCCGGCGACATGGCCGGCGGGGTGGAAGGTGACCTCGATCGCGTCCTTGCCGGCGGTGAAGCGCTTGGCGTGGCCGAAGGGGAGGCCGACCAGGCGTTTGGCGAGCCGGTCGATGTCGTCGTGGGTGAACAGCGGATAGTCGGGGATATTGGCGTCCTCCTTCTGGCGCAGCATCACGTTGGCGGAGTTGTGCAGCATGCGCTCGATCAGCATGCGGCTGGAAGTGGTCATGATCACGGGCGTGTCCGGATGCTCGATCATGACGACCGGCAGGCTGCCGATATGGTCGAGATGGCAGTGCGTGATGATGATCAGGTCGAGCCGGAGGGAGCGGATGGCGGCGAGGTCGGGCGTGGCCCGGCGGCCCGCCTGCTTCGGATGCAGGCCGGAGTCGAGGAGGACATTGAGTTCGCCGATTTGGAGGAGCAGCGAGTTGGCGCCAATGCCACCGTCGCGGTTCAGGTCAGTAAGCTTCATTCGGGAGGGTCAGGGCGCCGGGCGGTCAGCGCAAGCGCAAGATTGGAAGGCGGTCCGGCGGGGCGGGCGGACCAAACTGCGGCCGCGGGGGCGGGACGGGCTCACGCGAACTCCGATCCGGCGGCACCGTCGGGCGGCACCCGCAGTTCGAACGGGGGCAGGCTGACATGGATGCGGGTTCCCGTTTCATCGAGCCCGTGAAAACAGCCCTGGACGCGCGCCTCGGCGCCGGTGACATGGTAGCTGTTGTAGGAGAATTGCTCGCCGGGCGCGAGGCGCGGGGTTTCGCCGACGATCTTGTCACCCTCGATCACGAGTTGGGTGCCGTCGCCATGGCAGATGATCCATTTGCGGGCGAGCAGGGTCACGGTCCGCTCCGAATCGTTGCGGATGGTGATGAAGTAAACGAACGCGTGCGGCTTGCCCGGCGGCAGGCTGGGGCCGCCGTGGTGATAGACCAGTTTGTCGAGCCGGGCGGTAAGCCCGGGAAGTGCGAGGGAGGCGGACACGGTGGACGTCACCCGGCAGCAAACCCAGCCGGGCGGGCATTGCAACTCCGCGTGCGCGGGGAACGGACACAGCGGGCTTGCCTCCGCGGCGGGGTGAGCGCACAAAGGCGTTTTATGGAAAAACTGGCGCTTCTCTCGGTGAGTGACAAACGCGGCCTGGTCGAATTTGCGACCGCCCTAGTGCAGCAGCACGGCTACCGGCTGCTCTCGACCGGGGGCACGGCCAAGCTGCTGGCGGAAAAGGGGCTGCCGGTCACCGAGGTGAGCCAGCACACGGGTTTTCCGGAGATGATGGAGGGCCGCGTGAAGACCCTGCATCCGAAGATCCACGGAGGCCTGCTCTGCCGGCGCGACAAGCCCGATCACCTCGCGGCGGCGGCGGCGCACAATATCGCGCTGATCGATCTGGTCGTCGTTAACCTTTATCCCTTCGAGGCGACGGTCGCCAAACCCGGCGTCCATCTGGAGGAGGCGATCGAGAATATCGACATTGGCGGCCCGTCCATGCTCCGCAGCGCGGCCAAGAACCACGACAGTGTCACGGTGGTGTGCGACCCGGGCGACTACGGCGCGGTGTTGTCCGCCCTCACCGACCCGGCCGCGCTCGGCGCCCTGCGCCGCCGGCTCGCGCTCAAGGTCTTCCAGCGCACCTCCGTGTACGACGGCGCCATTGCGGCCTACCTCGAAAAGCAGGCGGCCGGTCCGGATCTGGCCGCGCTGGCCGGGTTCCCGGAGCAGCTCACGCTCAGTTACAAGAAGGCGCAGGCGCTGCGCTACGGGGAAAATCCGCACCAGCAGGCCGCGCTCTACGGCACGTTTCACGAGCATTTCCAGCAGCTCCAGGGCAAGGAACTGAGCTACAACAATATTTTGGACATCACCTCAGCGACCCACCTGATCGGCGAGTTTGAGCGGCCGACGCTCTGCATTCTCAAGCATACCAATCCGTGCGGGGTGGCCTCCGCCGAGACGCTCGACGAGGCGTGGGCCAAGGCCTATGCCACGGACCGGCAGGCGCCGTTCGGCGGCATCATCGTGGTCAACCGCACGCTCGAAGGGGCGCTCGCGAAGGTCATCGCGGAGATTTTCACCGAGGTCATCATCGCGCCGCGGTTCAGTGACGAGGCCCTGGCGGTGTTTGCCAAGAAGAAGAACCTGCGGCTCATGATCGCCAAGGCCGGGCCGGGGGTGGATTCGCTGCTCGATGTGCGCTCGGTCATCGGCGGGCTGCTGGTGCAGGACCGGAACCAGCTGCTCGGCAAGCAGGCGGATTTCAAGGTGGTGACGAAACGCCAGCCGACGGCGGAGGAGTGGGCCGGCCTGATGTTCGGCTGGCGGGTCTGCAAGCACGTCAAGTCCAACGCCATCGTCTACTGCCGAGGCGAACAGACTCTCGGCGTCGGCGCGGGCCAGATGGCACGGGTGGACAGCTCCCGCATCGCGGTCTGGAAAGCCGGCGAGGCCGGGCTCGACCTGAAGGGCTCCGTGGTGGTCAGCGAGGCGCTGTTTCCGTTTGCCGACGGACTGATTGCCGCAGCCGAGGCCGGGGCGACGGCCGCGATTCAGCCGGGCGGCTCGGTGCGGGATGCGGAGGTGATTGCGGCCGCGGATGCGCGCGGCCTGGCGATGGTGTTCACCGGCATCCGGCACTTCCGGCACTGAGCCGGGTCGGGCGTCACTTCAGGAAATCAAGTTCGTCCTGGCTGAAGGGTTCGGTGCCCTTCACGAAGTAATTCTGCCGCAGCTCGGCGGGCGCGCCGCTCAGCGCCTGCTGGAGCTCGGCCAGGGAAACGTCGTAGGCCAGCATGCCGTAGGTGATGCGGGCATCGGGCTCGCGCTGCCGCAGGTGGGCGCACAGGCGCGCGAAGCGGAGGTCGTCGTAGAGTCTGAGTTTTTTGCCCCAGTTCTGCTCACCTTCGCGCGCAAACAGGAGGGGGACGGTCTGATTGGCAATGGCTTCCTCGAGCCGCACCATGTCCTTGGTCAGATCCCGGTACGTCTGTTCGTAGGAGGTGCGCCACGGTCCCATCGCGGTGGTGTAGATGGAATGGAGCATGGTTGCGCTGATGATGTAGGTGCCCGGGCCGAGGGGATAGGGCTGCAGCGGACGGAAATCGTAGAAACTGGGCAGTTGGACCGCGTTGATCTTGTAGTGCAGCAGGTCGGCACAGCCGAAATACGAGATGTAGACGGGTTGTTTCCCGTTGGGTCCGCTGGCCCGGGCGGCCAGCCAGTCCCGGACGGCGGGCAGGTCCTCGCCCCAGTCGTAGGAGCTGTCCACCACGATCTCGTGCCCTTTGGCGGAGCCGCCCGCCAGCTCGTTGAAATAGGCGAAATAATGGGGATGCACCCACGCCGCCTCCGCGGCCGACCAGGCCAAGAGGGTGCCGACGAGGATCGCGCCGGCCCGGCGTCCAGGCAGCACTACTTTCACGGCCAGACCGGCGATTACGAACAGCACCATGTAAAGCGGCAGCAGGTGGCGGACGCCGATGTTGAGCTTTCCCGTCATGGCGAAAAACGCGTAGATCACGCCGAACAGGAACAGAGGGATCAGATTGTAGAAATCCACCACCCCGCGGAGCCGCCGGCGCCAGACTTGCCAGACGGCGGTGGCCGCCAGGACGAGGGCGGCGAGGAAGGGCAGGGGGGTTTTGACAAAGCCGACTACGGGGAAAAAGTACCACCAACCGTAGATGGAATACTCGCCGAGCAGGTAGGACCGGCGGACGTTGCCATTGAAGGCCAGCAGATGCAGGTCGTAGAGGTAGGCCTCGGGCAGCAACTGGTGCGCGCGGCAGAAGGTGATCATCCAGTTGGCAAACCCGGGGGGCGCAAGCGGGCTGGTGAACCAGGAGTCTGTCATGGCCGTTTCCAGCATGGGATAGCGGAATTTGTACACCGCCCAGATGGCGAAATAGGCGAAGAGGATCACGACCGTCAGGGCGCCGGCCAGCAAAAGCCATTTGACGGGGCGTTCCGCTTCCCTGCGTCTCCAGAGCGGTTTTAAACTGAGGTTCCGTTTGCCCGCAGGTCTTGCAATAAGGGCAATAACTGGACCGAAAAACAGGCGGGTGACCCAACGAGGGCAGTCCTGATTACTCGCAATTCGCACCGCGAGCAGAACGGCCGTGATCGGCACCAGCAGCACACAGCTGATCTTGGTGTTGACGAGCGCGGCGACGGCCAGCGCGGCGGCCAGCGTGGTCCCGACGGTCACCCGGTGCATCAGGCGCCAGAGCGCGGCAACCGACAGCATGAGAAAGAGGGCGGCGGCGATGTCGGCGGTGTCGACGGCGGAATTGGAGATGACCAGCGGGCTGAAACAGAAGAAGGTGAGGGTGACGAGTCCGGCGGCCGATCCGTGCAGACGGCGGGACCACAGGAACAGGCTGAGGCCGAGCGCCACGCCGAGCAGGGTGATCATGGCGCGGCTGGAGCGCATCATGGCCTCCGTGTCATTGCCATATTCATAGACAAACAACGCGCCGAAGTTCACCCCGTGGGCGTGGGCGGTCACTTCCTCCACCGGGGTGGGGAAATGGAGGTGCATCGCCAGCAGTGGGAGTGCTGTCCACATCTGGGTGAGGCGCAGGTTGATGCTGGTGTGGTCATTCCGGCCCGGGGTGGTCAGGCTATAGTAGCCGGTGGCAAGGTGATCGGGTTCGTCAAAGGTGGGCGACGTATCACGGGCGACGACGGCGCAGATCCAGGCGAATAGGGCCAACAACAGTACAGCAGCCGGCCAGACGAGCCGGCCGGGGGTGAATTTCGCCAGTGAACGTTGCATCAGATTGGGGCCGGATTTTCGGTCTCCAGTGTCGGAGCGCAAGCCTAGCCTGCTTTCCCCGCCGCCTGCCGGGCAAGAGAAAGATTGCCCAACTCTGTCACTTGCTCCCATTTCTTGCTTTTCGCGCTGTGTCCAAGCCCTCCAAACGCACTTCCATCCAGCCGGCGGCAAAACCGCCCGAACCCGCTCCGGCGGTCTCCGCGCCCGCCCCCGCGCGGGTGCTGCCCAGTTGGTTTCTGCCCTCGACGGTGGGCTTCCTCCTGCTCGCCACGCTGCTCGCCTATTCCAATTCCTTCCATGCGGCCTTCAGTCTCGACAATACGCTCGTGCTGCTCGCGGACTATCGGCTCCGGGCGTTCACCCTCGATAATTTGCACCTGATCTTTACGCAAAATTATTGGTGGCCCAGTTTCCCCAGCAACCTCTACCGGCCGCTCACTACCTTATCCTACCTCTGCAACTGGACGGTGCTGGGCAGTGCCGAACACCCCCCCGGCTATCATGTGGTCAACTATCTGCTCCATGGGGCCAACTCCATCCTGTTGCTGGTGGTGGCCCGGCGGATCACCGCCCGTCCCTGGCTGGCCCTGCTGGCCGCATCCCTGTTTGCGCTTCATCCCGTCGAGACCGAATCGGTGACCAACGTGGTCGGGCGGGCGGATGAGTTGGTCACGTTTTGGATTTTGACCGCCTTTTGGTGCCACCTGCGGGCGGCCGACTCGTCGGGTGGCCGCCGGCTCGGCTGGGTGGTCGGACTGGGATTCGCGTCCGCCACCGGCTTGTTCTGCAAGGAGAACGCGCTGATGCTGGTGGGGCTGCTGCCCCTGTACGACTGGCTCTTTCGCTGGCCCGCCCTGACCGGAAACTGGCGGGAGCGCCTCTCCAAGGCTGCGGTTGAATTCGGCCTGAAAAGCTACGTGGCCCTCGTGCCGGGCATCGCCCTCTTCTTCACCATGCGGCATATCCTCATGCAGACGTCGCCCATCTACGGCGAGCTGTTCGTGGACAACCCGATCGCCCATGCCGGGCCGATCCAGGGCTTCCTGACCGCAGTCAAGGTGCT
Organism: uncultured Opitutia bacterium; assembly: GCA_903873805.1. Classification (GTDB taxonomy): domain Bacteria; phylum Verrucomicrobiota; class Verrucomicrobiia; order Opitutales; family Opitutaceae; genus CAIQQB01. The sequence continues at coordinate 24,315 of CAIQQB010000124.1, forward strand.
GGGGCGTTACCTGGCATTGCTGGTGTTTCCGCGCACCCTGTCCTGCGATTATTCCTACAATCAGGTACCGCTCTACGGCGCGGACGCCTCGCGGTGGGAAAATGTGCAGTGCTGGCTGGCGCTGCTCCTCGTGAGCGGGCTGGTGGGTCTGAGCCTGCTGAACGGCCTGGGCCTCTGGGGGCGGACCCGGCGGCCGCTGCTGGCCTTCGGGGTCCTCTTCTTCTTCGGCATGATAATGCCGACGGCCAACATCCTGTTCCCGATCGGCAGCATCATGGCCGAGCGCTTTCTCTACCTGCCCTCGATCGGCTTCTGTCTGGTCGCCGCGCCCGCCCTCCTCTGGCTCGGGCGCAAGGCCGGCGGCTTGCTCGTCGCCCCCACCTCCCGGGGCGGAACCGCGGTGGCGCTCATCCTGCCCGGCCTTGTGCTGGCCGCGCTCGGCGCCCGAACGTATGCGCGCAACGACGACTGGAAGGATGAGTTCTCGCTCTGGACCAGCGCGGTCGAGGCCGCGCCCAACAGCTTCAAGGTCCACAAGGGCCTCTCCAACGGTTTCTGGAATTCGACGCATTCCGAGGCCGGGGCCGACAAAGCCATCGCCAGTGCCGAGATCGGGCTGGCAGTGCTCGACGCCCATCCGCTGTCCGACGATCGCAAGGACAACACGCTGTTCATCGATCTGGGGATGTATTACACCGCCAAGGCCCAATTGCTCCGCGATCGGGGAGCCGAAGCCGAGGCCCGGCTTTTTTTCCAAAAAGCGGTCGATATCATGACCCGTGCCAAGGAAGTCGACACCTGGGTCAATCAAGCCGCTCGCAAGGCACAGCTAGGTCGGGGGCGCCCCCCCAACGAGATACCGGATGTGGGCAATTTCAAGGTGCATCTCTACCTCGCCATCGCCCTGAATTCGCTGCAGCGTTGGGACGAGGCGGCGGCGGCGGCGGCTTACGGTTGTCATCTCGCGCCGATGCAGCCCGATGCCCACTTCTATCTCGCCTTCGCCCTGGCCAACCGGGGCCAGCTTGAAGAGGCGGCAATTAATCTGCTCCAGACGGTGATGGTCCAGAATGACCATCAACAGGCCTGGAGCAATCTGGTCAGACTGTATACCGGCTTGGGCCAGAACCCCCTGCCGGTCGGGCAGATGCCGAATGGCTCATGGGCGCTGGACCCCGAGCACAATGCGATGATGCGCAAGGATCTTACCCTCGCCTGTGCCGGCCTCGTCCAGTTGCTGCTGGACTGCAAGGAGCCGCAAATGGCGAAAATCTTCCGCGACCGTTCCATCAATGACTACAAGTGTCCGCCCGAACAACTGCCGGCCATTCCGTGAGCCCGTTTGCTGACGGTCCGGTTTCGCCGGAAGATCCGCGGAAACGATCAGGACTGCAGGATTGTCCTAACCACGTCGGCGGCCGAATAGGAATCCGCCCCGGGCGGGAGAAACCGGGCGAGGGTGGCGACTTCCTGACCGGCGGTCACCAGCGGCGGCTCGAGGATCAGGCCGTTCCCGCGCACCTGTGGGATGCCGACGGTCGCCGCGAGTCCGTTGCACAGGCACTTGCGCCCGGCCGTGTCGGCGGGCAGGCCCCCCTTAAACGCATAATTCTCCTCGGGCTCGGCCCCGCAGCGGTAGCCGACCGTTCCGTCGGGCCGGCGGTAGGGCTGGCGCAGACCGCCCAGGTCGCAGATGCGTTCCCGGGCCTCATAACATGCGGGGTCGGAAAGGCTGCCGGGCAGTTCCATCACCTTGAACGGAAAGCCGGTGGGGGAGGCGACGGGGTCGGTGAACACCCGCGCCGCCCCGATCCGACTGAGCGCGATGGCCTGCAGCTTGAGTTCCGGGGCGATGCCGGATTCCGCGCAGAAGGCGAAGGGGGTGCCAACCTGGATGCCGGCCGCACCGGCCGCCAGGGCCGCCTGATACTTTTCGGGCCAGGCTTGCCCGCCCGCGAGCCAGAACGGCAGCCCGAGGTCGCGGATTTTGCCGACATCCGGGACATCCCGCGGGCCGTAAAGCGGCTCGCCGGAGGCGGTGAGCTGCATGGGACCGCGCGGCGGGGCGTTGTGGCCCCCGGCGGCCTCGCCTTCGATGACAAAGCCGTCGACCCGGCCGTTGGACTTGCGGGCCAGCGTGAGGGCGAGCGTGGCGGAGGAGACAATGGCCAGGAAGTTCGGCCGTGAGAGTCGAGGGGCCGGTCCGGCCCAGAATGAAGCCGGATCAAACCGGGCGACAAACTCCTCGCCGGGCAGGGCACCCTCGACATCGATGCGCAGTTCCGCCGCTTCGCCGGCGGCAAAGCGGTCCAGGATGCCCGGGATGCTGCGGGGGATGCCCGCCCCCATCAGTACATAGTCCACCCCGGCCAGCATCGCCCCGTAGAGAGAACCCAAGGTGAGGAGTTGCATTTTTTCGAGCAGATTGATGCCCACGATCCCCGCATGACCCTCCTTGGCCAGGAAAACCTCGGTGAAATTGGCCGCCACCGTCAGCTCGGCAAAGGGCGAACCCGGGGCCAGGGTCGGCATGGGGGTGGGTCTGAACGGGGTGGCGGTGTCCTTGCCTCCCGGAATAAAATAGGCCGCGAGCACCCGGTCGGCCACGCCCGGCACCGGCAGGTGGGCCAGGGCCCGGCGTAGGTCGCCCTCGGGGTCGCCCAGCTGGAGCCGGCGCGCCAGCACCCCCGGCAGCATCGTGCCGGATACCACGCCCAGATGCCCGAGCTGGGAAACGGTGCGCGCCAGCCGCCAGCCGGAAACCGCCACGCCCATGCCGCCTTGAATGATGAGAGGATGTTTTGTCATATGTCCGACAGCTCCCTCGGATTGAGGCAGCAGCGCGAAAGGACGAAAAGACCTAAAGGCAGCGGACTCGGTCCGCGGCCCATGGATCCAGACGGAAGCTGACGCGTGCTTCCAGTTAACGCCAGTTCTGTTCCAGAGGAAGCCTCATGCACCCTCCGGACCATGCCGGCAGGCAATAGTAGCGGGGCTAATGGAGTCTATAATCACAACTAATGACCAGGAATTGTCGGTGTCCGAGGGGTGGAACCGAACGCATCAACTCCATGGCTCTGTCGGTGGTCAAACGATGCGCAGCGAATTTCGACAAAATATGCGCAGCGTCGGCCAAAGTGTGGCGAGCGCCGATGGGCCATTTTTCCTAGGCTCGCGTGCACCCCGGGGCGGCCCCGCCGTTCCGGACTCACCCAACACCATGAACCGAACTGCCTCACTCGCCCTCTGCGGCACCCTCCTGCTCCTCACGGCTTCCGTTCTGCCCGCCGCCAGCCCCTGGTCGGTCCGGCTGCGGGCCACCTACCTCCAGACGACGGACCAGTCCGATGCCTTCACCGCGCTCGGGATTAACTTCCCAAAAAATGCCATTGCGGTGGACGACAAGCTGATCCCGGAGATCGACGTGGATTACGCTTTCACCGACACGATCGTCTCGGAACTGGTGCTGTCGATTCCGCAGACCCAGGAGGTGACGCTGGCGGGGGTGGGCAAACTTGGGACGTTCAAGCATCTGCCGCCCGCGCTGCTCCTCGAATATCGCGCGAATCCGGGTGGTGACTTCCGGCCCTATGTTGGCGCTGGCGTGAATTACACCCTGATTTGGGACAACAATCTGGCGGTGGCGGGCGTGCCGCTGCACCTCGACCACCACAGCGTGGGCTTGGCCGCGCAGGCGGGAGTGGACTGGAAGCTCAATGAGACGTGGTCACTCAATTTAGATGTCAAGCGGGTGGCGATTCGTTCCGATGTCTATGCGGGCGCCGCCACTCTCACCGAGGCCCGGTTGAATCCGTGGCTGTACTCGGCGGGACTGCGCTGGCAGTTCTGACCCAATTTGGGATTGGTTGTTTTGGTTTGGCGCCGGACCGCGGGGTCCGGCGCTTTTTTTGTCCCGCGATGGGGCCGACTGCTCCGGCCATGTCTGCGTTCCAAGTCGGATCGCACCCTCTGCCAGCCGCCTCGCCGAGCCCAGCTTCCGTGCTCAGATCGATGAGTCGTCCCGGCTGGGTCGGGTAGATCGGCAGAGGGCCCAGGTGCCGGTTTTCGGGTGCTGGCTCGGTTTGCGAATTGTAGGTCGGGGTTTATCCCCGACAGGTCGGGCGTGAAGCCCGATCTACGGCGGCAATCAGCAAACTGAGCCACTATCGATTTTTGCGCGAGGATTGCTTTCGTCCCCGGGCTTGGTTCATGGTGGCGGGTTTCCCATGGCGCTTCTCAGTCTCCTCGATGTTTCCCATGCCTTCGGCGGCCCGCCGGTGCTCGACCACGTCAACTTTCAGGTCGATGCCGGTGAACGCGTCTGCCTGCTCGGGCGCAACGGCGCGGGGAAGTCCACCCTGATGAAGCTCATCGCCGGGGAGATGAAGACCGACACGGGCCAGATTTTTCGCCAGCCCGGGGCGCATTTCGCCCGGTTGGTGCAGGAGGTGCCGGCCGGACTGACCGGGAGCGTCCACGATATTGTCTCCGCGGGCCTGCGCTCCGCCAGCGCCCATGAGGAGGATTGGGAACGGGAGATCCGGCTGGAAAACCTGTTTGAACATGTCGGCCTCGACCCGCAGGCGGAGTTTTCGGAACTCTCCGGGGGATTGAAGCGCCGGGTGCTGCTGGCGCAGGCCCTCGCCAGCCAGCCGGATCTGCTGTTGCTCGACGAACCGACCAACCATCTCGACCTCGCTTCCATCCTGTGGCTGGAGGAGTTTCTGCTTGGCGAGAAGATCGGGCTGTTTTTCGTCACCCACGACCGCGCCTTTCTGAAGAAGCTGGCGACCCGCATCGTCGAGCTCGACCGCGGGGTCATCACCAACTGGGACTGCGACTACGACACGTTTCTCGTCCGCCGCCAGGACCGGCTGGAGGCCGAGGAGCGCACGCAGGCACTGGCCGACAAAAAGCTCGCGCAGGAGGAGGAGTGGATCCGCCGCGGGGTGCGGGCGCAACGTTCCCGGGCCACGTCGCGCATCAACCAGCTGCACGCCCTCCGCGCCGAGCGGCGTGCCCGCCGCGAGAAGATCGGCAACGTCACCATGCGGGTCGGCGAAGCCGCCCCCAGCGGCGTCAAGGTGGTCGATGTCGAGAACATGAGCTTCGCCTATCCGGATGGCCGGGTGCTGGTGCGCAACCTCACCACGACCATCATCCGCGGCGACAAGATCGGCCTCATCGGCCCCAACGGCGCGGGCAAGACGACCCTGATCAAGCTCCTCCTCGGCCAGCTCGCGCCCACCAGCGGGGTCATCAAGCACGGCACCAACCTGGAGGTCGTCTACTACGACCAGCTGCGGGCGCAGATCGACGACAGCAAGACCGTCGCGGACAACATCGCCAACGGCAACACCCACATCACGGTCGGCGGCCGTACCCGCCATGTCATCAGCTATCTCCAGGATTTTCTTTTCGCGCCCGAGCGCGCCCGCACCCCGGCGCGGGTGCTGTCGGGCGGGGAACGCAACCGTCTGCTGCTCGCCCGGCTGTTCACCAAGCCCGCCAACGTGCTGGTGCTGGACGAGCCGACCAACGATCTTGATGTCGAGACCCTCGACCTGCTCGAGGACCTGCTGGTGGAGTTCGAGGGCACGGTCCTGATCGTGAGCCATGACCGCGAATTTCTTGATGAGGTCGTGACGAGCTCGCTGGTGTTTGAGGGCGACGGGCGGATCGGCGACTACGTCGGCGGCTACACCGACTGGATGGCGGACAAGGCGAAGCAGGCGGCGGTCGCGGCTTTGGATTCGGCGCGCGCGGAGTATTCCGAGGTCAAGGCGCCTCCAGCCGGCAAGGCCGCTCCGAAGGCGCGCAAGCTCACCAGCAAGGAGCAGCGCGAGCTGGAAACGTTGCCCGGGCAGATTGAAAAGCTGGAGGCCGAGCAAGCGCAGCTGACGACGCGGCTCGGTGATCCGCTGTTCTACAAAAAGGAGCCGCAGGCCTTTGCGGGCGTGAAAGCCCGGCTCGAGGCGCTGGAAGCGGAATCGGCCAAGGCGCTGGCCCGCTGGGAGGAGCTGGAATCCGTGCGTTCAGCCGGCTGAACGCACGGTTCCGCGGACCGACCTTACGACATCCGGAAGTGATGGAGGCCGGCGAACTCGCGCCGGAGTTCGGCCCGGAAGTCGGGATGGGCCACCGAAACCAGCAGGTCGCCGCGCTCGCGGATCGACTTGCCGTGCAGGTCCACCGCGCCGTACTCGGTGATCACCCAGTGCACGTGACCGCGGGTGGTGACGACGCCGGCGCCGGGATTGAGCTGGCTCACAATGCGGGAAACCTTGCCGCCGGCGGCGGTCGAGGGCAGCGCGATGATCGGCTTGCCCCCCTTGGAAAGCGCGGCGCCGCGCATGAAGTCCATCTGCCCGCCGATGCCCGAATAGATGCGGTGGCCGATCGAGTCGGCGCACACCTGGCCGGTCAGGTCGACTTGCAGGGCGGAGTTGATTGCGACCACCCGGTCGTTGCGGCGGATGCGCGCGGTGTCGTTGGTATAGTCGCTGGGGTGGAAGGTCACCAGCGGGTTGTTGTCCACGTAGTCGAAGAGCCGGCGGGTGCCGGTGATGAAGGCGGTGACGATGCGGCCGGGCTCGACGTTCTTCAGCCGGTTGGTTACCGCGCCGCATTCGACGAGCTCCAGCACCCGGTCGGAAAACATCTCGGTGTGGATGCCGAGGTCATGCTTCCCGTGCAGCCGGGCCAGCGCCGCGTCGGGGATGGCGCCGATGCCCATCTGGAGGGTTGAGCCGTCCTCGACCAGCTCGGCGATCAGCTCGCCGATGCGCCCGGCGATCTCGGTCTCCGGCTCGGGATGGTGCTCGTGCAGCGGGCGGTCCGTGTGGATGAACGCCGCAAAACGCTCGAAGGGCACCATGCAGTTGCCGAGGGTGCGCGGCATCTGCTCATTGATCTCAGCGATGAGGATCGGGGCGCTGGTCGAGGCCGCGAGGGCCGCGTCCACCGAAGTCCCGAGGGAACAAAGCCCGTGTTCGTCGGGCGGCGAAACCTGCAACAGGGCCGCATCCAGCGGAATGCGGCGGGTTTCGAACAGCGCGGGGATGTCGGACAGAAAGACGGGGATGAAGTCGGCGGTGCCGGCGTTAACCGCGGGGCGGAGATTGGCGCCGGTGAAAAGTGAGGTGGATCGGAAGCGCCCCTCGCTGCCGGGCGCGACAAACGCGATCGGGCCGGCCAGGTGCAGGTGGTAGAATTTAACTTTCTCCACGTCCTGGCGGGCGGACAGTGCCTCGATGAGCGGGGTGGGGGTGGCCGAGGCGCCGTGAATGAAAACATGTTGGTTGCTCCGGATCAGTTTCACCGCGTCGGCGGCGGAAACGGCCCGTTGCTTCAGGTGGTTCCATGCGTTTTTCATACAGGACCAATTGCATTCGTTACGGCCCGGAACAGCAACCGCCGTTGCTGGGCATGAATTATCAATCTTTGGGCATCCATTGCCGCCTTCGTCGGGCCGAAAACTGCGTCAGACCGGGTGCCGCTGAGCGGTTCAGCTCCGGCGCCGCAGTCCCAGCAGGAATTCCCGGTTGCCGTCGCCGCCCGTAATGGGTGAATCCATCGTGCCGAGCAGCTCGGCTTCCGGCAGTTCGGCCAGGGCAAAGGCGGTGACGTCGGCGAGCACCGCGGCCTGCACCGCCGGGTCGCGGATGACGCCCCGGCCCTTATCGGCCTCGGCCTTACCCGCCTCGAACTGCGGCTTCACCAGGGCGACGAGGGTCCCGCCGAGTCGCAGCACCGGCCAGACCGCAGGCAGGACCGTGCGCAGCGAGATGAACGACAGGTCCATGACCACCGCGTCGAACCCGGTGCGCGACAGGTCGGCGGGGCGGAGGTGGCGGGCGTTGATCTGCTCCAGATTGGTGACCCGTGGGTCGGCGCGGAGCTTGGCGTGAAGCTGCGCCCGGCCCACGTCCACGCAGACGACGTCGGCGGCGCCCGCCTGCAGCGCGCAGTCGGTGAACCCGCCGGTCGAGGCCCCCACGTCGAGCACATGCGCCCCGCGGAGTTCGAGCCCGAAGCGGTCGATCCACCCCTGCAGCTTGTCGCCACCGCGGCTGACGAACCGCGGGGCCTGCTCGACCGTGAGCGCGAGATCGGCGGAAAACTCGCGCCCGGGCTTGTCGAGGCGTTCCGTGCCGTGGAGGACGCGGCCCGACATGATGAGCGCCTTGGCCTGCGACCGCGACGGCGCCAGCCCGCGCGCGACGAGCAGCTCATCCAGTCGGATTTTGGCGGGGGTGGTCATGATCGGGTTGTATTCGGGCGATGGAATTGACCACGTATTGCGCGAATTTACACGGACGAATGCGCTCGGCGGATCAGTTGGCTTTTCAGCGGAATTATCGGTCGTGAAAATCAGCGGGTGGCGGGACGAAGCTTCTGTCGTGCGGGGGACCAGCAGGTGGTGCGGCCGCCGATCTCGGCCCGCCGGAGCGCCACCCCGGTTCGCGGGCACCGGCCGCCGTCCTCCCACCGGTGCCGGAAAAGCCAGTTGTCCGGGATGTGCGTGTTGAGATCCGGCGGCAGGTAATCGCCGCGGCCCGCGATGGTGGTTAGCGCGAGCCGGCACACGCGGCGGCATTCGCGCCAGAGCGCCCGCACTTCGGCCGGACGCAGCGAGCCGGCGGCGCGCTGCGGGTGGATGGCCGCGCGCCACAGGACTTCGTCGGCCATCCAGTTGCCGATGCCCGGGAAGCGCTCCTGCATGAGCAGCACGGCCTTGATCGGTGCGCGGCGCCGACGCTGGAGAAAAGTGGCGACGGCCTCCACCCTGAAGGCGTCCGAGAGGATCGGCGGTGCGATCCGCGTCCACGAGGCCGGGGCCTTGGTGCCGAGGTGAAACTCGACCCGTCCGAACATCCGCGGATCGGCAAAGACCAGCGACGCGGGGCCGGTGCGCAGCACGAGATGGTCGTGTTTTTGAGGAAGGTAGTCCGGCGGCTCGACCCGCAGTTCACCGCTCATGCCGAGATGGATTCCCAGCCACACCCCGCCGCCAAAGCGGAAGCACATCTGCTTAGCCGCGGCCTCCGATCCCAGATAACGCGCGCCAATCAGGGCCCGGCGCAGCGCGAGGGGCGGGGTGCCGCGGAAGATCCGCGCCCGGTCGTGGGTGAGAACATCGGTGATGCGTCGTCCGCGGGCAGCCTGGTGCCAGCGTTTGCGGAAGTATTCGGCCTCGGCGAGTTCAGGCATGGGGCAACCCGAGTGTTCCAACTGCGCCCGAAGGCAACTATTTTTGTCGGCGGCTCGTTTCGGTTCACTGCGGCCGCCCCATTGTAGCCGGGGTCGCCGACCCTGGGGTTGAAGTCGGCAATCCAACGCACCGGGGTCAGCGACCCCGGCACGGTTATGATCTGCTGGGCAGTTTCGGAGCCATCTCACCACACTGGCCTTGCAAGTGTAGCAACAAGGGGCGTCGCTCGCCGACGCCCATTCGCGTTCACGAAAAGGGCGGTGGCGAGAGCCGCCCCTGCCACACAGGGTTGGGAAAATGCCCCCGGGGTTAGCGACCCCGGCTACAGTTTCGGCAAGCAACCGCTGCGATTGTCCGCAGGGAAATGACCGTCACGCCAACTCCCATTCGTAGTGAAAATCCGACAGCATCCGGGGCTTCGTCTTGGTCACCTGGACCACGTCCTCGATGCGGCAGCCGCCCAGTCCCGGGTAATAAAGTCCGGGCTCGACGGTGACGACGGTGCCCTCCGGCAGCGGGTAATCGACCGACCCCGACATGCGCGGCGGTTCGTGGACATCGAGTCCGAGTCCATGACCGGTGCCATGGAAGAAGCCGGTGGAGCCGCGGGAGGTGCGGGTGGTCTTGTAGTCGTGCTGGTCGAAGACATCGAGACAAGCCTGGTGGACGTCGCGGCCGTTGGCGCCCGCGCGGACTTTGCCGAGCGCGGCCAGCTGGGCCTCGCGCACCGCGGCCACGAGGGACCGCTGGGCGTCGGTGGCCCGGCCGCGGAGAAACGTGCGGGTCATGTCGCCATGGTAGCCGGTCGCGGTGACGCGCGGGAAAACATCCACAATGATCAGCTCGTGCGCACGCAGGGGGCCGTGGCCGCGTTCGTGCGGATCGCAGGCCTGGTCGCCGCCGGCGGCGATGGTGTCCAGCGAGACCGCCCCGGCCTCGAGGCAGGCAATTTCGACCGCGGTCTGCAGGCGTTCCGAGGTGAGGGCCGAACCGCCGTGGAAGAGTTTCCCGTCCCGGATGGTACAGGCGCGGAGCAGTCGCTCGGCGGCGGCCAGCCCGAGCGCGCTGCAGCGGTTGCCCTCACGGAGCGCGGCGGCTTCGGCCGCGGTCTTGATCATGCGCTGCGGAAAGAAGGGTTCGTTCGACACGCTGATCTTGAGTCCGATGGCGCGCAACCGGTCGCAAAGGCCCGCCGGGAAATCCGCCGGCACGGCGAACGCCGGCACCTTGTGGGCGCAGGCGAGCACTGCGATCACCTCGGCCGGGCCGACCTTGGCGCGGGGAAAGGCCTTGCGCGCCTTGTCCAGCCACGGCTCCAGCGGTAACACGGTGTCGAAGCCAGACGTCTTTTTCGCCCGGCCAAACTCGAGGGCGCTGACTACCGCGATCTTCTTGCCGCGCACGGCGAAGGCGATGAACGGATCGGGCACCGCGAAGCGGCCGAAGTAGAGCATGTCGGCGCTGCGGGCGGTGTCGGCGTAAAGGAGCGGTGGAATGGCAGGGCGGGGCACGGGTGCGGTGTGGTGGTTGCAGACCGTTGTCGGCCTTCCGTCGGCAAAACGCAAATCCGGTTTCGTGAACTTTTCTCCGCGGACCGGGGCCGGGTCGCCCGGCCTGCCGCTTAGACATTTGCCAACCTGGCAGGGATTTAACCGCCGATTGAGGCTCGCATGATAGCCTGACGAACGCCCAAACTCCCTGCGCTCATGCGGCTGGAATTGAGGCACCAGTCACGTCAGGCTAATGCGCGATCCCCGGCAGATGGCGGCTTGCAGGCGACGGGTAGTCGCGTGCAGTCTCAGGCTTTACATATATCACCCATGTCCGCCCCCACCGACCTCAACATCGACCATGTCGCCAACCTGGCGCGCCTCGCGCTGACGCCCGAGGAAAAGGCCAAGTTCGCCCAGCAGGTGGGCGATGTGATCGCCTACATTGAGCAGCTCAAGCAGGTGGACGTCACCGGGGTCGAACCCACCGCCCATGCGTTTCCCGTCTCCAATGTGTGGGCCGACGATGTCGCTCGGCCCGGCCTCTCGGTCGAGGACGCCCTCCGCAACGCCCCCGCCCAGCGCGACCACATGATCGTGGTGCCAAAGGTCGTGGAGTGAATCAGTAGCGAGCAGCAAGTAGCGGGTAGCGGCATGGATGATAAATCCCAGACATCCTCAGATCTGAGCGAGGAACCGAATCCGCACTCCAACCGGCTTGCATGCGACCGGTCTTGACCCTGCTCGCTCCTCACTACCCGCTACTCGCTACTCAATTCCATGTCTGATCTTTTCTTCCAACCGGTCACCGAACTTGCCGCCCGGCTCGACGCCAAGGAAATTTCCTCGGTCGAGCTGATGCAGGCCGTCATCGCCCGCACCAAGGCGGTCGACGGCCGCGTCAAGGCGTTCAACTCGTTCGACGAGGCCGACGCCCTGGCGCAGGCCGCCGCTTCTGACGCCCGCCGCGCAGCCGGGCAAGCGCGCGGACCGCTCGAGGGCATCCCGGTGGGCATGAAGGACGTGATCTCCGTCGCCGGCCAGCCGCTGACGGCGTCGAGCAAGATGCTGGCGAACTTCGTCTCGCCCTATGACGCCACCGCGACGCTGAACCTGCGGCGGGCGGGCGCGATCTGCTGGGGCCGGCTGAACCTGGACGAGTTCGCCATGGGTTCGTCGACGGAGAACTCCGCCTTTCGCACCACCTGCAACCCGTGGGATCTCACGCGCGTGCCCGGGGGTTCGTCCGGGGGCAGCGCGGCCGCCCTGGCGGCGGGCGAGGCGATCGTTACGCTCGGCTCCGACACGGGCGGCTCCATCCGCCAACCGGCGGCGCTGTGCGGCGTCGTCGGGCTCAAGCCCACCTACGGCCTGGTCTCCCGTTACGGCCTGATCGCGTTCGCGTCGTCGCTCGACCAGATCGGGCCGTTCGGCCGGACTGTCGAGGACGTGGCCATCACGCTCGGTGCCATTGCGGGCCACGATCCGCTCGATTCGACATCGTTCAACACGGCGATTCCCGACTACCGCGCCGAACTTTCCAAGCGCAAGGGCCCGTGGCGCATCGGCATTCCGAAGGAGTATTTCGGCGCCGGGCTCGATCCCGAGGTGGGCGCGGCGGTGGAGCAGGCAATCGCGTTTTACCGGGCGCGGGGCTGCGAGATCAAGGAGGTCTCCCTCCCGCATACCGAGTACGGGGTGGGGGTCTATTACATCATCGCGACGGCCGAGTGCTCGTCGAACCTCGCTCGCTACGACGGCATCCGCTACGGCCACCGATCGAAGCAGGCGAAGGACGTCGTCGATCTCTATTTTCAGTCCCGCGCGGAGGGCTTTGGCGCGGAGGTGAAACGCCGCATCATCCTCGGCACCTACGTTCTCTCGAGCGGCTACTACGACGCCTTTTACCTGCGGGCGCAGAAGGTGCGCACGCTCATCCGCCGGGACTTCCTCAACGCCTACCGCGAGGTCGACGTGCTGCTGACGCCGACCTCGCCGACCCCGGCGTTCAAGGCGGGGGCGAAGGCCGATCCGCTCGCGATGTACCTGTGCGACGTCTACACGATAGGCGTGAACCTCGCCGGCCTGCCCGGCATCAGCGTGCCGTGCGGTTTCTCGTCGGGCGGCCTGCCGATCGGCATGCAGCTGATCGGCCAGCCCTTCCAGGAAGCCGAGCTCCTCGCCATCGCCCACGCCTATGAACAGGCTCACGACTGGAAAGCCCGGCATCCCGTTGTAGCGAGTAACGGGTAGTGAGGAGCGAGCATTTCCAATCCCTCGCGCGATACTCGCCATTCCGCTCGCATCCGACTCCTCGCTACCCGCTACTCACTCCTCGCTCCTTTCCTGCCATGAATTACGAAGCTGTCATCGGTCTTGAGGTCCATGTCCAGGTCCGGACGCGGTCCAAGATGTTCACGCGCGTCGCCGCCGGCTACGGGCACGAGCCGAACACGCTCACCGATCCCGTGGTCCTCGCGCTGCCCGGCACGCTGCCGGTGATGAACAAGGCCGCGCTCGACGCCATCATCAAGACCGGCCTCATGCTCGGCTGCGAGATCGCGCCCGTCTGCAAATGGGACCGCAAAAACTACTTCTATCCCGATTCGCCGAAGAACTACCAGATCTCCCAATACGACCAGCCCATCTGCCTCGGCGGCACCGTCGAGATCGAGCTGCCCGGTTCGGCCCGCAATGTCATGGGCGAGCACAAAAAGATTCCGCTCACCCGCATCCACCTCGAAGAGGACGTCGGCAAGCTCAACCACGGCGCGACCGACTCGCTGGTCGACTACAACCGCGCCGGCACGCCGCTGATGGAGATCGTGTCCGAGCCCGCGATGCACAGCGCGGAGGAGGCGTTCGCCTATCTCACCTCTCTCCGGCAGACCATCATCTACGGCGGCATCTCCGA
>CAIQQB010000125.1 GCA_903873805.1 uncultured Opitutia bacterium
CCGGCATTCCCCTCAACAAGACCACCAGCGGCACGGTCACGCTCTCCGGCGCCAACACCTACACCGGCAACACCACCGTCACCGCCGGCATCCTCACCGAAAGCGCCACCGGTTCCATCGCTGACGGCAGCAACCTCACGGTCACCGGCAACACCGCGGTCTTCGACCTCGGCGCCAACCATAGTGACACCGTCGCCACCGTCACCCTCGACGGCGGCGGCCTGATCAGCGGCACCGGCAACTCCGCCTTGACCAGCACCGGCAGCTTCGAACTGAAGAACGGCACGGTCACCGCCATTCTCGCCGGCGCCGGCATTCCCCTCAACAAGACCACCAACGCCACCGTCACGCTCTCCGGCGCCAACACCTACACCGGCAACACCACCGTCACCGCCGGCACCCTGCGCGAAAGCGCCACCGGGTCCATCAGCGACGCCAGCAATCTCACGATCAACGGTGCGACGGCGGTCTTCGATCTCGGCGCCAACCACAGCGACACCGTCGCCACGGTCACGCTCGACGGCGGCGGCCTGATCAGCGGCACCGGCAACTCCGCCCTGACCAGCACCGGCAGCTTCGAGCTCAAATCCGGCACGGTCACCGCCATCCTCGCCGGCGCCGGCATTCCTCTCAACAAGACCACCAGCGGCACGGTCACGCTCTCCGCCGCCAACACCTATACCGGCAACACCACCGTCACGGCAGGCACCCTGCGCGAAAGCACCACGGGTTCCATCAGCGACGCCAGCAATCTCATCGTCAACGGTACGACGGCCGTCTTCGACCTCGGGGGCAACCACAGCGACACGGTCGCCACCGTCACCCTCGACGGCGGCGGTCTGATCAGCGGCACCGGCAGTTCCGCCCTCACCAGCACCGGCAGCTTTGAACTCAAATCCGGCACGGTCACCGCCATCCTCGCCGGCGCCGGCATCCCGCTCAACAAGACCACCAGCGGCACGGTCACGCTCTCCGGCGCCAACACCTACACCGGCAACACCACCGTCACCGCCGGCACCCTCGCCGAAAGCGCGACCGGTTCCATCGCCGATGTCAGCAAACTCACGGTCAACGGCACCACGGCGGTCTTCGACCTCGGCGCCAACCACAGCGACACCGTCTCCACCGTCACGCTCGACGGCGGCGGTCTGATCAGCGGCACCGGCAACTCCGCCCTCACCAGCACCGGCAGCTTCGAGCTCAAGAGCGGCACGGTCACCGCCATCCTCGCCGGCGCCGGCATCCCGCTCAACAAGACCACCGGTGGCACCGTCACGCTCTCCGGCGCCAACACCTACACCGGCGCCACCAACATCAACGCCGGCACGCTCGTCCTCTCCGCCACGGGCAGTCTCGTCCCCACCCAGGTCGTCAACGTGGCCTCCGGCGCCGGGTTCACCGTCAACAACGCGAGCACCATTGCCACCCTCAACAGCAACGGGCTCATCGCGGGTACCGCCCTCCTCACCGCGTCCACCTACAACCTGAACGACGGCACGCGGATCGACACCAGCCTCGGGCAGGGCCTCCTCTATAGCAACGGCGCCGTCAGCATCAACGCCACCCTCGGCAGCGACAGCATCTTCATCCAGACGGGCAAGATGACCCTCCTCCAGCCCGACGTGCTTTCGCACAACTCCACGGTCGACATCTCCACCGGCGCGAAGCTCGAGCTCGGCAACGGCGACGCCACCATCCTCAACCTCACCGGCAACGGCTCGGTCACCCTCAATGACTTCGTGCTCCACGTCGCCAACGGCGGCTCCTACACCGGCACCCTCAGCAGCCCCGGCACGCTCAACAAGACCGGCAACGGCACGCTCACCCTCAGCGGCACCACCACGTTCTCCACCGGTACCAACGTCGATTCCGGCCCGCTCGTGGTCGACGGCAATCTCACCACCACCACGGTGACCATCAGCGCCGGCGGCACGCTCATGGGCCACGGCACCATCATCGGTGACGTCATCGACAACGGCGGCATCACCTCGCCCGGCAACTCGCCCGGCGTCCTCACCATCGCGGGCAACTACACCGAGAACTCGATTCTCAAGATCGAGATCGGCGGCCTCGCCGGCCCCGGCGTCAACCCGACCGGACACGACCAGGTCAAGGTCGGCGGCAGCACCACCCTCAACCCGGCCACCAGCACGCTCCAGATTGTCAAGTATACCGCCTTCGAGCCGTCCCGCGGCGACATCTTCCAAATCATCAACGGGCCCATCTACTCCATCAGCGGACATTTTGGCGCGGTCACCTCGACCTTCACCAACGATCTCATCTTCATCCTGAGCACGGGCAACCTCGTCGGCACCGGCCTGCTCAACGGCCAGAGCCTCCTCAGCGCCGTCCCCAATGCCACGGCCAACCAACAGGGGATGATCACCGGCCTCCAGGTGGCCGACCACCAGTATGCCGGCGGCGATCTATTCCAGATTCTGCTCCAGCCGGGCGCCAATGTCGCCCAGGTCTTCAACGAAACCTCCCCGGAGGCCTAAGCCGGGCTGACCGACTACGCCGCCCGCGCCACCCAGAACTACCTCGACACCGCCCTCGGGATGACCCCGCTGGTCCAGTCGGGCCGGATCTCGCTCTTCGCCGGCTATGCCGATCTCAACACCGGCTCGGACAGCTCGAAGAACCAGGCCGACTATTCCCTGCGCAGCCATGGCGGTCTGCTCGGCGTGCGGGCCCGGGCCAATTCCAAGCTCACCCTCGGCTTCTTCGCCGGCATCGATTCCGGCACGGCTGACGCGACTTACCTGAACAGCACCATCACCGGCAACGCCTTTGGGCTGTTCGGTGTCTACACGCCGAAGGCCGACGGCCGTCTGGTCGCCACTGCGAGCGTCACCGCGGGCGACTACAAGGCCCATGGCACCCGCGCCACCGCGTCCGGCACTTCCGTCTTCAACCACGTCGACTCGACCGACTACGTTGGCCAGGTCGGGGTGAAGTATCTGGCTGTGCGTACGCCCGACTATTATCTCCAGCCCGAGTTGCAGCTGGTCTACAACCACGCCGAAACCGACCACTTCAACGAGACCAATGCGGCCGATGCCCTCCAGGCCCTGCATGTTGCCGGAATCAGCGCCCCCGGCGTCCACCTAAACGCCGCGGTTAACGGCGGATATGCACTCACCGATTCGCTGGGCCTTACCGCCAATCTCGGTGTCAGCCAGGACCTCGATCACGCCTACCGGAAGGTCAGTGCCAACGTGATTGGCGAGTCGACCGTCTTCTCGGTCCGCGCCCCCGGCATGGGCACGACCCAGATCAACGTTGGCGTCGGCGCCAACTACAGTCTCACGCCCCAGTTGGTCCTCCGCGCGAGCTACGAGGCCGGCTTCTCCTCCGACGCCAAGACCTCCAGTTCGTTCTTCATCGGCACCGCGCTGAGCTTCTGATCCCGCATTCGAAGCACATGGGCCTGATCCCATGTGCTTCGCCATGTTCTCCCGAATGTAGGCGGGATGCCCTCACCCCGCTCCGTTGCCCCGTAGCGGGGAGCGCCAAGCGAGCCGACTCCGTTTTCTCCGCCAACCCTGCATCCTGCTCCACCATGAAGCACATGAAGGCCATGAAGCACGGACAGACATCAACAGCTCCTAGAAAACAGACTGTGGGTGGTAGGGCGAGGTGTCTCGGCCGAGCCGCGGCTCACCCCTGAGGGTTCGCCCTACCCAAAGTCCAAAAAGCCAAA
Organism: uncultured Opitutia bacterium; assembly: GCA_903873805.1. Classification (GTDB taxonomy): domain Bacteria; phylum Verrucomicrobiota; class Verrucomicrobiia; order Opitutales; family Opitutaceae; genus CAIQQB01. Next base: position 3,704 of record CAIQQB010000125.1, read on the forward strand.
GGACGGTGGTATGATATCCTGCCCATGGGCTTTTCTTTTCCGATGTCAGCTTTTCAGTTTTTCAGCGTTTCAGCTTTTCCTGTCGATCCCCTGCACCGACGGGCACCGCTCGCGCCAACCAACGGAACGATCCGCCTTTTTGGGTTTCTTGTGCTTTTTGTGGCCAATCACATTGCGGCCTTTAGCACCTGCGTCTGGTCATGCGAGCGAGCGGCGAACGAGAACGGTTGACGTCGCCCCGCCGCGCGGCTCACTTCACCGCTTCCCGTCTCGCCCGGCCCGCCGCCGGGCTCCCGATTCCACCCCGCTTTTCACCCCGCCTTGGTCGTGCTCCACCCGCGTCCCGGATGCCTCCCGTTCAACCGCCCCGGACCGGTTTCATGCCCAATCCATCCTTCCATTGACGCATGATTCCCTTCCGCTGCATGCTCGCCGTTTTGCTGGCCATGCCTTCCCTCCTTCGCGCCGTCTCCCCTGACACCCTCGATCTCGCCGGCACGTGGCGCTTCGCCCTCGACCGCGCCGCGGAACAGCGCACCGGGGGCGCCACCGGACCGACTGCGGCCCGTCCGCTTCCGCCCGGCGAGGGCATCGCCCAGGAATGGTTCAAGCGCGACCTGCCCGACAAGATTCAGCTGCCCGGCATCCTCCAGGCGCAGGGTTTTGGCAACGACATCGCGACCGACACCCCCTGGGTGCTCACCCTCGGCGACGCGTGGTGGAAGCTCCAGCCTGCGGCCCTGCGCGACCATTTCTCCCAGCCCGGTCACGTCGAGGTCCCGTTTCTCTCCCAACCGCCCAAGCATTACCTCGGCGCCGCGTGGTATCAGCGCGACTTTGAGATCCCCGCCGACCAGCCGGGTCGGCATTTCACGCTCTTTCTGGAACGGGCGCACTGGCAGTCCACGGTCTGGATCGACGACCAGGCGTTTCAGCCCAACGACAGCCTCGTCGCCCCGCACGTTACCGACCTGGGGCTGCTCGCCGCCGGCAAACACCGGCTCACCATCCGCGTCGATAACCGCACCCAGCTCCCGGCCTCCGGGCACCTGACCGACGGACACAGCGTCACCGACGGACTGGGCGCGACTTGGAACGGCATCGTCGGCCGCATCGAATTGAGATCCACGCCGCCGGTCTGGATCGAGGACGTGCAGGCGTTTCCCAATCTCGCCGCGAAGTCCGCCCGGCTGCGCGTGAAGCTCGGCAACCTGACCGGCCAGGCCGGGGTGGGGCGCCTCGCCGCCGTCCTCGACGGCATGGATTCCGTTGCGGTGCCAGCGGCAGCCGAGGTCCACTGGGACGCCACCGGGGGCACGGCCGAGCTGGAGGTGCCGTTGCCGGCGTTGACGCCGTGGGACGAGTTTCATCCCCAGCGCCAGATGGTGAGCGTGCAGCTGTTTGCCGCCGCCGGCGGAGCACCGCTGATGACCTTTCCTGTCACCCTCGGTCTCCGCGAAATCACCGCCAGCGGCCGGGACCTTCTGATCAACGGCCGGCCGGTCAACCTGCGGCTCACCCATTTCGGCGGCGACTTTCCGCTCACGGGTTATCCCGCGATGGACGCGCCGGAGTGGCGGAAAATCATCCAGACGTGCCAGGCCTACGGGCTGAACGGCATCCGCTTTCACTCGTGGTGTCCGCCCGAGGCGGCGTTTGCCGTGGCCGACGAGCTGGGTTTCTACCTCCAGCCCGAGTGCGGCATGTGGAATGATTTCGGCAACCAGCCCAACGGCCCGATGATGGCCCGGCTCAACGCCGAGACCGCGCGGCTGCTCCAGGCCTACGGCAACCATCCCTCCTTCATCCTGCTCTCGCCGAGCAACGAGCCCCGCAACTACGCCCGCGGCGTCACCGCCCCGTGGGCCGTGAAATGGTATGCGCAGGACCCGCGTCGGCTCTACTCCTCCGGCACCGGCTGGAGCGATCCCTCGCAGGTCAACGGTCCGCAGTTCGCCACGCTGGTCGAGGCCCTCGGCGGCCGGGGCGGGGAGCTGCGCAACATCTCCGGCTGGTTCGGCCGCGATTACCGCGCCGCGCTCGGCAATATCGGCATTCCCGTCCTCGCCCACGAGGTCGGCCAGTGGTGCGCGTATCCGGATTTCGACGTCATCAAAAAGTTCACCGGCTACCTGCGCCCCGGCAACTACCACATCTTCCAGTACCTGGCGGAGCAGAATGGCGTGCTCGACCAGGACGAGGCTTTCGCCCACGCCTCCGGCCGGTTCCAGGTCGAGTGCTACAAGGAGGAGATCGAGGCCAATCTGCGCACCCCCGGCCTCGCCGGCTTCCAGCTGCTCGACCTCCACGATTACCTCGGCCAGGGCACTGCGCTCATCGGCGTGACCGACACGTTTTGGGAGTCCAAGGGCTATGTGACGCCGGCGGAGTTCCGCCGGTTTGCGGGCGACACCGTCCCGCTCGCCCGCCTGACCCGCCGCACGTTCACCAGTTCCGACACGTTGGAGTGCGACGTGGAAATCTACCACTTTGGTGCCGCGCCTCTGGCTGGGGCCCGGCCGTATTGGAAAATCACCGACACCGCGGGCCGCACGCTCGCGGGGGGCGAATGGGCGGCGCGTGACATTCCCGTGGGCAAGAACCTGCCGCTCGGCAAAATCTCCACCGGCCTCGCGGCGCTCGCGGCGCCGCTGGCCTGCAAGCTGGTGGTCGGCCTCACCGGCACGGCGGTCGAAAACGACTGGAACTTCTGGGTCTATCCCGCCGTCACGCCGCCGGCCCCGCCCCCGGACGGGGTGCTCGTCACTTCGGTCTGGTCCGAGGCCGCCGCCCGCCTCGCCGCCGGCGGGAAGGTGCTGTTTCAACCGGGCGAGAGCGAACTAGATCCCGAGAAGAGCCCCGCAATGCACGAGGTGCCGGTCTTCTGGAACATCCAGATGACCGTCCGGCCGCCGCAGAATCCGGTGCCGGTGTTCGACGCCATGCTCGGGCTGCTCTGCGATCCGGCCCATCCCGCGCTGGCGGAGTTTCCCACCACGGACGCCTGTGACTGGCAGTGGACACCGCTCGTCAGCAATGTCCGCTCGGTCAATCTCACCGGGGCCCCGCGCGAACTCCGCCCGATCGTCGCCGCCATCGACGACTGGAACCGCAATTGGCGTCTCGGCGTGATCTTCGAGTGCCGCGTCGGCCCGGGCCGGCTGCTGGTCTCGGTTATCAATGTCAGCGGCGACAAGGGTGGGGCGGGCGTCGGGCAGCTCCGCCGCTCGCTGCTCGACTATGCCGGAGGGGACAGGTTTCAGCCCGTCGCGGCGCTGACCCCGGAGCAGGCCGCCGCACTCTGGACCGTGGGTCCCGCTCCCGCCGCACCCCGGCCCGCCCGCACCTTTGACCCCGACCTCAACGACGGCACCCTCCGCCCCACGCCATAATCGTAGCGCAGGCATCCCTGCCTGCCATGCGTATCATGCAGGCAAGGATGCCTGCGCAACCCGAACTTTATCCACCCCATGAAACGCCTCCCCCGTTCCCTGCTGCTGCTGCTCGCCTGCGCCCTGGCGCCCGCACTCCGTTCCGCTGACACGATCTCCCTCGCTGGTGAGTGGCGCTTCGCCCTCGACCGCAGTGCTTCCCAGACCCAGGCGGGCGGGGGACGCCGCGGCCCCGCCCCGGCGCCGCTGCCGGCCGGCGACGGCGTGACGCAGGAGTGGTTTAAGCGCGACCTCCCGGATCGCATTCAGCTGCCCGGCATCCTTCAGTCCCAGGGCTACGGCGATGACATTTCCGCGACGACGCCGTGGCTCGGCGCCCTCGGCCAGCTGCAATGGGCCTCCAGTCCGCTGGCCGCCCGTTATACGCAGCCCGGGAATGTAAAGGTCGGCTTCACCTCACAGCCCGTAAAACATTACCTTGGCGTCGCCTGGTATCAGCACGACATCGACGTTCCGGCCGGCTGGCAGGGGCAGCATGTCACCCTGTTCCTCGAACGGCCGCGCTGGGAGACCACCGTCTGGGTCGACGACCAGAAATATGACTCCGCCAACAGCCTCGTCGCCCCGCATGTCCACGACCTGGGCATGCTCAAGCCCGGCCGCCACCGGCTCTCCATCCGCATCGACAACCGGATGATCATGAATTACCGCACCGACGGCCACAGCGTTTCCGATTCCGAGGGCTCGACCTGGAACGGCATCGCCGGCCGCATCGAGCTGCAGGCCACCTCGTCGGTGTGGATTGACGACGCCCAGGTGTTTCCGAATCAGGCCAAGCGGACCGCCGTGGTCAGGGTGCGGATCGGCAACGCGACCGGTCAGGCCGGCTCCGGCTCGATCGCCGTCGGCGACACCACCGCCGCAGCCCGCTGGGACGCTTCCGGTGGCACCGCCGAGCTCGAGGTCAAGTATCCGGTCGGGACGCCGGCCTGGGACGAGTTCCACCCCAATCTTCAGCACCTCACCGTCAACCTGAGCGGCGGCGCGGCGGCGGACCAGCGGGAGCTCACTTTTGGCTTCCGGCAGATTACCTGGCGCGACAAGGACCTCCTCCTCAATGGCCATGTCATGAACTTCCGCGGCACCCACTCGGGCGGGGACTTTCCGCTCACCGGCTACCCGGCAACCGACGTTCTCGCCTGGAAAAAGATCTTTCAGGAGTGCAAGGATTACGGTCTGAACGGCATGCGGTTTCACTCGTGGTGCCCGCCTGAGGCGGCGTTTGCCGCCGCCGACGAGCTGGGCTTCTACCTGGCGCCCGAGTGCGGCTTTTGGGACAGCTTCAGCTCCGGCAGCCCGATGGCGCAGCGGCTTGACGACGAAACCGCCGCCCTCCTGAAGGCGTTCGGCAACCATCCTTCGTTCCTCCTGCTCTCGCCGAGCAATGAAACCGGCGGCGATTATCCGCCGACGTGGGCCCGGCTCAATTTCGAGCGCGATCCGCGCCGCCTTTACTGCGGCGGCACCGGCAATGACACGGCTGCCCAGGTGGAAGACGGCCCGCAGTATGCGGTCATGCCGCACACCAATTCGCTCCAGGGCGGACCTCTCCGGACCAGCAACAACCAGACCGCCGTCTGGTTTGGCGGTGACTACCGCGCTTCGCTTGTCAACGTCCACATCCCCATCCTGGCGCACGAGGTCGGCCAGTTCTGTGCGTATCCGGATTTTGATGTCATCAAGGAGTTCACCGGCTACCTGCGTCCCGGCAACTTCGAGATCTTCCGCGACTCGGCCGCCGAACACGGAGTGCTCGACCGCAACCACGAGTTCGCCTGGGCGTCCGGCAAGTTCCAGGTCGCCGCCTACAAGGCCGAGATCGAGACGATGCTCCGTACCCCCGGCTACTCGGGCTACGAGTTACTCGATCTCCACGACTATCTCGGTCAGGGCACGGCCGTCGTCGGTGTCGTTGACTCGTTCTGGAAGCCGAAGAGCTACATCACCGCCGCGGAATACCGCCGGTTCTCCGGCCCAACGGTGCCATTGGCCCGCCTCGCCTCCCGCGTGTTCACGACGGCCGACGATTTCAACATTCCCGTCGAGGTTGCCCACTACGGCGCAGTCCCGCTCACGCAGGTGACGCCCACCTGGCGGATTCTGGAAGTGCCCTCCGGTCGGATCGCCGCACAGGGTACCTTTCCGACCCTCGATGTGCCGCTCGGCAAGAACCTCGCGCTGGGCAACGTGGTTACCCAGCTCGCCGCCCTCGCCGCGCCGCGCGAGTACCGTCTCGTGGTCGGCCTGCCGGGCGCCGACGCCGAGAACGACTGGACCTTCTGGCTTTATCCCGCCGGACCGGCGCCTGCTGCGCCCGCCGATGTGCTCGTCACGACCTCCTGGCCCGACGCCGCAGCGCGTCTCGCCACCGGTGGTAAGGTGCTGTTCACCCCGGCGCCGGGCTCGCTCGATACCAACACCCATCCGCCGCTCAACAACGTGCCGGTGTTTTGGAACCGCATGATGAGCCCGCTGGTGGAGGCCATGGTGGGGCTCTGGTGCGACGTCACGCACCCGGCACTTGCGGGTTTCCCCACCGAGGCCTTCTGCGACTGGGAGTGGGCCGACCTGGTTCGCAACGTCAACGCGATCAACCTCGAGCGCGCCCCGGCATCCCTCCGGCCCGTGGTCTCCGCGATCGATGACTGGAACCGCAATTTCAAGCTCGGGGTCATCTTTGAGGCGACTGTCGGCTCCGGCCGGCTCCTCGTCTCCGCCATCCCGCTCGAGGGCAACCGCAGCTCCCCGGTGGCCGCGGCTCAGCTGCGCCGTTCGTTGCTCGACTACATGGCCGGCAATCAGTTCCAACCCAAGGCGGAATTGACCGAGGCCGACGCCCGCCGCATCTGGACCGATGCCAGCGCCCCCGCGCTGGGCGGCGGCCGCGGTTTCCGCCGCGGGCCGACACCACCTCCTGCGCCGGTCACCCCGCCGGAGGTTGACGAGGGCAACACTCCTGTGCCAAATGTTCCGCGCCCCGCCCCGTGAAGCAGCGCAGGCCTTCCCTGTCTGCACCACCTTTCCTTCCACCCCATGAACAGATTATCCCTCCTCCTGGTCCTGTCTTTCCTCGTGGCCGATGTTTCGCCAGCCGCTGACAGCGCCGGTGTCCCGGCCGCCCAGAAGCGCTACGTCATCTCCGACCTCGGCGCGGTCGCCGACGGCACCACCGTCAACACCAAGGCGATCCAGGCCGCCATCGACCGCTGCGCGGCCGAGGGCGGCGGCGTGGTCGTCGTCCCGAAGGGCACGTTTCTGAGCGGGGCCCTATATTTCAAGCAGGGGGTCAATCTCATCATCGAGAAGGATGCGGTGCTGAAGAGCACGACCAACATGGCGGACTTCCCTCCAATCTACACGCGCTGGGAGGGCATCGAGCGCTACTGGACATCCGCGTTCCTCAATTTCGTGAGTATGTCCAACGTGGAGGTGACCGGCGAGGGGCTGATTGACGGCTCCGGGCTCGGCTTTGGCGGACTTCGCGGCGGACCGGGTGGCCGTGGAGCGGGCCGAGGTGGGGCGGGGCAGGGTGGTCCTGCCGCCGCCGCCGCTCCGAACGGTGCTCCGCCGGCCGGAGCCCCGGCCGCTGCCGCGCCGGCTCCCGCCCCCGTGACGTCCGCGCCCGCAACTCCCTTCGTCTATCCCACGCCGGCCCCCACGACCGCCATCCTCAATGTTCTGCCTCCCGGCACCCGCCTGCCGGTCGTCAACGCCGCCGGCGTCCGCCTGCCCGGCGGCGGCCAGCGCGGCGCTCCCGCTGGAGCCGCCCCGGGCGCACCCGCGGGCGCAACCCCGGCCGTTGCCGCCACTGGAGCCGGGGCGCCCCCGCTCCGGGGTTTCGGCGGCGGCGGCCTGGCACCCCCGCGCACCGTCGTGTTTCAGAATTGCGACCACGTCCATGTCGCCGGCCTCAACATCCTCAACCAGGCCCGTTGGGCGTGGGTCTTCATCTACAGCACCGATGTGCTCGCCGAGAACCTCACCGCCCGCAACCCGACGCACACCATCCCGAGTTCGGACGGCATGGACATCGATTCGTGCAAAAACGTCCACGTCACAGGCTGCACCTTCGAGGCCAACGACGACTGCCTCTCGATCAAGGCCGGCAAGGACGAGGACGGCCGCCGCGTGAACCGCCCCTGCGAGGACATCCTCATCGAGAAAACCCACTTCGCCTTCGGCCACGGCGGCGCCGCGATGGGCAGCGAAACCTCCGGCGGCATCCGCAATGTCATTGTGCGCGACTGCGTCTGCGACCAGGGCAACCTCGCCCCCATCCGCTTCAAGACGCAGGTCACCCGCGGCGGCGTGGTCGAGAACATCACCTACGAAAACATCACGCTCACCGGCACGCGGCAGGCGTTCGAGTTCAACCTCGAGTGGAGCGCCGCCGGCGGTGTCGGCCAGCGCGTGCCGCCCGTCGTCCGCAACGTGATCATCCGCAATGTCACCGGCACCGTCAATTCCGTCGGCACCATGCACGGGCTCACCGACAGTCCAATCCAGGGGGTGAAGTTCATCAACGTGAAGCTCACCGCGCAGCGGCCCCTCATGATTGACAACGTTACCGGCCTCGACACCGCCGGTCTGACGGTCGACGGCCTCGACGGCCCCGCTGTCGTCGAGCGCAACACCACGGCCCCGACCGCGACCGACGCCGCGCCCTGATCGTGCAAGGATTAAACTATGGAGCCGGGGCGCCCCCGCCCCGTTCTGCTGCCGGGAGTGGCGCACGTTGAGGTCAACCCGCTCCACCAAACTTCCGCACCGGGGCGAAGGCGCCCCGAACCCATTGATTTCGAACCGGATTCTGTTCAGTCTGCACTCCTTCTTTCCCTGCATGAAACTCCGCTCCGTTCCCTCCCGCCTCTCTCTGTTGAGCCTCGCCTTGGTGGCCGCCACGCCGGCTGCCTGGGCGGCGACCACGACGTCAGCCGCGCCACCGCGCATCATCGAATCCTTCGACGCCGGCTGGAAATTTTCCAAGGGCGACACGCCCGACGCCGCCAAGCCCGAATTCAACGATACCGCCTGGCAGACCGTGGATGTCCCGCACGACTGGGCCATCGAGGGCCCGTTCGACCAGAACGCCCCCGTCATCGGCGCGGGCGCCTACCTGCCCAGCGGCGTGGGGTGGTATCGGAAAACTTTCCCGACACCCGCGGACGCCGCCACCAAACGCGCCTTCATCGAGTTCGAAGGCGTGATGGCTTTCAGTGATGTTTACCTCAACGGCACGCTGCTCGGTCACCGGCCTTTCGGCTATGACAGCTTCCAGTATGAGCTGACCGGACATTTGAATACTGACGGCAAGCCCAACGTCCTTTCCGTGCGGACCGACACCTCGGTCGAACAGGCTTCGCGCTGGTATGCTGGTGCCGGCATCTACCGCCATGTGCGGCTGGTCACGACGAATTTTGTGCACCTTGATCATTGGGGTGTTGTCGTCACGACGTCGGAAGTGAGCACGCAGAAGGCCACGCTGCATCTTCAAGCCACCATCGTGAACGATGGAGCCGCTCCCGTGAGCGTGATGGTGAAATTTGCCGCCGGACCCATCGTCAGCGGCTCCCAGCAGATCTTTGCGCCCACGGCGGCACAGACGATTGCCCCCGGCCAAACGGCCCGTTTTGAAGCGGTGGTCGTGGTCAACGATCCCAAGCTCTGGAACCTCGAATCGCCCCTGCTCTACGACTTATCCACCGGGGTCTTCGTCGGTGGGACGGACAGCGCTAACTTGGTCGACAACTCCGACACCACCTTCGGCATCCGCGACGCCCACTTTGAGCCAGCCACCGGTTTCTGGCTCAACGGCAAAAACCTGAAGCTCCTCGGCGTCTGCGTCCATGGCGACGGCAGCGCGTTTGGCACCGCCGTGCCGCTCGACGTCTGGCGGCGCCGGCTCGCCGCCCTCCGCACCCTCGGCGTCAACGCCATCCGCACCGCCCACAATCCGCCGGACCCCGGCTTCCTTGACCTCTGCGACCAGATGGGTTTCCTCGTGATGGAGGAGGCGTTCGACTGCTGGACCGTTGGCAAGCCCATGGCCGAGCGTGGTTACAATCTCATCTTCAACGAATGGTCCAAGACCGACCTGCGCGACATGGTCCGCCGCGACCGCAACCATCCGTCCATCGTCCTCTACAGCGTGGGTAACGAGATTCACGACACGCCGCAGGCCGAAAAGGCCAAGGCCATTCTCGCCGGACTCGTCCAGGTCTGCCACGAGAATGACCCGTCGCGGCCCGTCACGCAGGCGCTGTTCCGCCCGACCGACAGCCATGACTACACCGACGGCTTGGCCGATCTGCTCGACGTCGTCGGCACCAACTACCGCGACAAGGAGCTCATCGCCGCCCAGCTCGCCAAGCCGACCCGCATGATCGTCGGCACGGAGAACACCCACGATGCCGCCACCTGGGTCATTCTCCGCGACAGTGCGACCGAAGCCGGCCAGTTCATCTGGGCGGGCATCGACTACCTTGGCGAAGCCCGGGTCTGGCCGATGAAAGCCAGCGCCGCCGGTTTGATCGACCGCCTTGCCGTCCCGCGCGCCCGCGGGTTCGAGCGCCAGAGCTGGTGGGCCACGACGCCCGTCGTCCACATTGCCCGCCGCGTCCCCGTCAACAGCGGCACCATCGTTCCGATTTCGGAGAACATCACCGCCAGCCGCCGCCTCACGGCCATCTGTGACTGGAATCCGGCCAACACCGGTCCGCATCCGGAAACGGTCGAGATCTACAGCAACGCCGACTCTGTCGAGCTGTTCCTCAACGGCCAGTCGCTCGGCTCCAAGCCGATCAACGCCAACGCCACCGCGCGCACCTGGAACGTCACCTACGCCCCGGGCACCCTCCGGGCCGTGGCCTCGAATCACGGCACCGTGGTCGCCACCGACGAGCTCCGCTCCGCCGGTGCCGCCACCAAGCTCGTCCTCGCTTCCGACCACGCCAAACTTGCGCCCGGTTTCGACCACGTTGCGTTTGTCAGCGCCACCGTCGTCGACGCCAACGGCATCCGTGTGCCGGGGGCGAACCAACTCGTCACTTACAGCCTCAGCGGCCCCGGGGTCATCGCGGCGGTGGACAACGGTGATAACGCAAGCAACGAATCCTTCCGCGGCAACCAGCGCAGCGCCTTCGACGGCGTCAGCTACGCCCTGCTGCGCACGAGCGCGACCACCGGCACCCTCACGCTCACAGCGACCGCCGACGGCCTCGCCCCCGCCACGATCACGCTCGAAGCCACCACGGAGTAGGCGCTAGAGGGTCTCTCATATAAATGTAGGCGGGGTGCCCTCACCCCGCGATCCGCCCCATGGGGACGCGACGCCCTCGTCGCGTTAGCTCGCTCGCAAGAAGTCCGAAGCCCTTTAGTCGGTTTCGGCTTGGCTGTAGCCGGGGTCGCTGACCCCGGGGTTCAAGTTTCGGCAGGCCCAATCACCGGGGTCGACGACCCCGACTACAATTCCTGAAATGTTGCGCAGTTTGAAATGTGGGCGGGGTGCCCTCACCCCGCTTTTCGGCCCGCGGGGTGGGCCACTCCGCCACATTCGGCCCAAGCCCTTCGCGTCATTTAAGACTGAATACGACATTTGTTCCCGTCATGGGAAACTGCTCCCGCCCAACCGGCTGCGGCACCGCGCGCCGGAGGCCGGCATTTTCGCTTTGCCAAGCGGGCAACTTCCGGGCCTGTTCCCGCCTTCCCCAACCCCGCCTCTCCCTTGAAAAGTCGCCTGTTTTTTGCCCTGGCCGTCTTCGCGGCTGCGTTCATGCCCCTCCGGGCGGCCGACCGCATCACCCAATCATTTGACGCCGACTGGCGTTTTCTCAAGGGGGATGCGCCCGGCGCCGAGGCCCCCGCGTTTGCCGACAACGCCTGGCGCACCGTGAGCCTGCCGCATGACTGGAGCATTGAGGGTCCCATCGCGATGGACAATCCCTCCGGCAAGGCGGGTGGCTATTTCCCCACCGGCATCGGCTGGTATCGCAAGACCTTCAGCCTCCCGGCCGCCGCCGGCCACCGTGTCTTCATCGAATTCGACGGAGCCATGGCCAACAGCACGGTCTGGCTCAACGGGCAGCTCCTCGGCAAACGTCCATACGGCTATGTCGGGTTCACCTACGAGCTAACTGCCGCCCTCAAGCCGGGCGGCGCCAACACCCTGGCGGTGCGCCTCGACAATTCCGCCCAGCCCGCCGTCCGTTGGTATCCGGGCAACGGTATCTACCGGCATGTGCGACTGGTGACGACCGATGCTGTTCACCTCGAACACTGGGGCACGTTCATCACCACGCCCAAGGTCAGCGCCACCGAGGCGACCGTTCACTTTCGCGCCACCGTCGTCAACCAGTCCGCCGGCCCGCGCACCGTGGCGCTGCAGGTCACGCTACGCGATCAGAGCGTCGACGTCGCCAAGTCGTCCCCGTCCGTGGCTTCCGCCCCGCAGTCCGTCGCCTCCGGCCAATCCTTCACTTTTGAGCAGGACATCGTGGTTCGCAATCCGACCCTGTGGCGGCTGTCCGCCCCAGCGCTCTGGCAGGCGGACGTCGCGGTCACCGACGGTGGCGCCACCCTCGACCATGAGACCGATACCTTCGGCATCCGCAGCGTGAAGTTCGACGCCGTGAACGGTTTCACGCTCAACGACCGCACGGCCAAGCTCGACGGCGTCTGCCTGCATGTAGACGGTGGCGCGTTCGGCGCGGCGGTGCCGCTGGCAGTATGGGAGCAGCGGCTCCGGACCCTGAAGATAGCCGGCGTCAACGCCATCCGCACCGCCCATAACGCGCCCGATCCCGGCTTCCTCGACCTCTGCGACCGGCTGGGTTTCGCCGTGATGCTCGAGACCTTTGACACTTGGCGCGCCCGCAAGGTCCCCGCCGGGTACCAAAATTATTTCGCCGACTGGTGGCGCCCTGACACCCTCGCGACCGTGCTCGAGGGACGCAACCACCCGTGCGTCGTGCTCTACAGCATCGGCAACGAAATCCATGACAACCTCAACGGCGCGGGCCGCACCGACCTGCTCGCCCAGCGCGATCTTGTCCACCTGACCGATCCGACCCGGCCGGTCACTATGGCGCTGTTCCGCCCGCAGGAGAGCGGCTACATTCCGAGTGCGACCAACCTGCTCGATGTCGTCGGCATCAACTACCGCCCGGCCCAGCTCGCCAGTGTTGCTTCCGCCGGCCGGCCCAACGTGGACACCGAGGAAACCCATGTCGTGGACCGCACGGCCCCGATCATGTCCGACGCCCGCATCTCCGGCCTGTTTCTTTGGACCGGCATCGACTACCTCGGCGAATCACTGGCGTGGCCCGCGATCAGCCAGGACTACGGGCTCCTCGACCGCACCGGCGCCTTCAAGCCGCGCGGCTGGCAGCGGCAGAGCTGGTGGTCGGCGAAGCCGGTGGTGCAGGTGCTGCGGCGCACCGGCCGCGACGGCGTCATGGCCCTCGATCCGGGTTATGAAACCGCCGAACAAGTCGCCCAGCTGCGGCAGGCGCAGGCCCAGGTGCTTTTTGCCGACTGGACTCCGCGCACCACCGGACCGCACACCGAAAACGTCGAGGTCTACAGCAACTGCGAGGAGGTCGAGCTGTTGCTCAACGACCGCTCGCTCGGCTCCAAGCCGCTCACCAGCTACAACCCCCGCACCTGGGTGGTGCCCTTCGAACCCGGTACGCTGAAGGCGGTCGGGAAGACCAAGGGCCAGTCGGTCGCCACCAGTGAAATCCGCACCGCCGGCCGGCAGGCGAAGATCGAACTCACCGCCAGCCGTATGTCGCTCGCCCATTCCTGGGAGGACGTGGTCCAGGTTCGAGCGACCGTAGTCGATGCCAATGGCGTCCAGATCTACCCGGCCAACGATCTCGTGACCTTCGAGGTCTCCGGCCCCGGCCAGGTCGCCGCGGTGGACAACGCTGATCTCAATAGCCACGAATCCTTCCAGGGCAACCAGCGCCACGCGTTTCAGGGGACCTGTGTCGCCTACGTGCGGGCCGCCGCCGACAACGGAATGATCACCGTCCGCGCCGCCGCCCCCGGCCTCGCCGCCGGCACCGTGACGCTCACGCTCACGCCTTAGCGCCGGTCGCCTCGGTCGTAGCGGCGAGCGCCCAACGAGCCGTACTGACCACTCCGAAGCATGGGGACGGGGCGCCCCCGCCCCGTTCAGTCCGGGGTGGAACGCGATGTCCCCGGCGCGCTTTTCCAACTGTGACGCACCCCGAACCAGCGCGCCGAGACGTCGCGCTCCACCTTCGAACCCCGTCCCATACCAAAGTCCTGCCTTTCACTCCGCCCACAAATACCCTACCAACTTCCCGCCTTGACCGCGTTCCCCGTGCCGGTGTCATCCCGGCGGCTACCCGTATTCGGAATGACGACACAATCCCCATGAAAACCATTCGTCCCGCCCTCGCTCTCCTCGGCCTGCTCGCACTCTCCGCGTTCGCCCGCGCCGATGTTTCCCTCCCGAAAATTCTCGGAGACGGCATGGTGCTCCAGCGCGAATTGTCTGTCCCGATCTGGGGCCACGCGGGCGCGGGCGACGCCGTCACGGTCCGCTTTGCCGGACAGGAGAAGCAGACCAAGGCCGATGCCACCGGAGCGTGGCGGGTCGCGCTGGATCCGCTCAAGGCCAGCGCCGAGCCGCGCGAACTGACGGTCACGGGCGCCAACACGATCACGCTCAAAAACGTCCTCGTGGGCGAAGTATGGTTCTGCTCCGGGCAGTCCAACATGGAGTATGCGGTCAGCATAGCATCGAGCGGGGCGCCCGCGGCTGCGCCCACCGACCCGGCGCTGGCCGAGGAGATCAAGACCGCCCATTATGCGACGATCCGGCTGTTCCGGGTCGAGAAGCAGCTGCGTCCGCCGGAGGTCGTTTCCAACGGCTGGCAGGAGTGCACGGGAGAGGCGCTGGGCAAGTTCTCGGCGATCGGGTTCTTCTTCGGTCAGGATCTCCAGCGGGCCCTGAACATTCCGGTCGGCGTCATCCAGTCATCGTGGGGTGGGGCGCGCATCGCCCCATGGACGCCCAAGGAGGCGGTGTCCGCGGAGGAGTTCGCCAAGCTGATTCCGTCGGACCAGCGCGGGTCGGGGAGCCTGGGCACGTATTACAACGGCATGGTGCGTCCGCTGGTGCCGTTCGCGCTGCGCGGAGTGCTCTGGTATCAGGGCGAGTCACAGATCATCGCCTACAACGACGGCCTGCGCTTTGCCGACAAGCTCGAAACCCTGATCACCGCCTGGCGCTCGGCCTGGGGCCGGCCCGACCTGCCGTTTTATTCTGTGCAGATCGCGCCATTTTTGTATTCGTCGCGCAAGGACGCGCTGCCCCACGCCTCTGATGAGTTGCCGAAGCTCTGGGAGGCGCAGGCCCTGTCGTTGGCGATCCCGCACACCGGCTTGGTGGCCACAACTGATCTGGTGGACGATCTGAAGAACATCCATCCGGGCCACAAACGCGAAGTCGGCGCCCGGTTGGCCGCGCTGGCGTTGACAGAAATCTATGGGCAATCCCAGCCCTTTGCCGGTCCGACGTATTCAAAGCTGGAGGTGGCAGGCGGCAAAGCGGTCGTGCATTTCACGCATGCCGCGGGCCTGGCTGCGCGGGATGGCAAGCCGCTGAGTGATTTCGAGGTGGCGGGTGCCGACGGCCAGTTTGTTCCGGCTGATGCGGTGATCCGGAACGATACCGTGGAGATTTCGAGCCCGCAGGTCACCGCGCCGGTGTCGGTACGCTTTGGCTGGACGGAGTCAGCCCGCCCGAATCTGATCAATCATGACGGCCTTCCGGCATATCCATTCCGCACCAACTGCCCGACTTGGACCCCAGCCAGCCACCCCTGAATTCAGTCAAATGCAACTAGTTATCCCCGTGTTGTTAGAATACGCTGCAACGCACAATAAACATTATGTCTAATCTAAAAGCAGCGAATTCTGGGTGGTTGGATCACCGGGCGGCGGGCGCGCTGCTCCACCCGACGTCGTTTCCCAATGACCAGGGGATCGGCGTGCTCGACCAGTCCGTGGATGCCTGGCTCGCCTTTCTCTCATCGGCCGGCATCCGCTACTGGCAGATCTGTCCGCTCGGGCCGACTGGCTTTGGCGATTCGCCCTACCAGTGCTTCTCCGCCTTCGCCGGCAATCCCTACCTCATCGATCTGCGGGCGTTGGTCTCCGCCGGACTCCTCGCCGACGCCGACCTCGAGCCGCTCCACGCACTCCCCCGCGACCGCGTGGACTTCGGGCGGCTCTACGCGACCAAATGGCCGGCGCTCTTCCACGCCTTCGAATCCTTCAAGGCCTGCGGCCGCTCCATCCAGCCCTACGGTAGCTTTGCGGCGTTCCGCGCTGATAATGCCGACTGGCTGGACGCCTACAGCCTCTTCATGGCGCTCAAGGACCATTTCAACGGTCAGCCCTGGCAGGACTGGCCCGAAGAAATCCGTTTCTATGCTCGCGCCAAAACCAGCCGCTTTGCAGCTGCGGTCGCCGACCGGGCCGAATCCTACGCCTTCGCCCAGTATCTCTTCTTCGGCCAGTGGAACCGGGTGCGCACCAAGGCCAGTACTTTGAAGATCGAGCTCATCGGCGACACCCCTATTTTTGCCGCCCTCGACAGCGCCGATGCCTGGTCCCATCCGGAACTTTTCCAGCTCGATCAGAAAACCGGCCGGCCCCTCTTTGTCGCCGGCGTCCCGCCCGACTACTTTTCCGCCGACGGCCAGCTCTGGGGCAACCCGCTCTACGATTGGCGCGCCCACGCCGCCGACGGCTACGCGTGGTGGATCGCCCGGCTGCGCGCGAATTTCGCACTCTGCGACATCATCCGCATCGACCACTTCCGGGCCTTTGACACCTACTGGTCCATCGCCGCCGAGGCCACGACCGCCCGCTCGGGCTCCTGGAAGAAAGGTCCGGGCCTCGCGTTTTTCGACGCCGTCGGCGCCGCCCTGCCCCACGGCCGGCTCATCGCCGAGGATCTCGGCGAGCTTACCCCGGACGTCCTCGCCCTGCGCGAGGCCACCGGGCTGCCAGGGATGGCCATCCTCCAGTTTGCGTTCGGGGGCGACGCCGAGAACACCTACCTGCCCCACCAGCTGCGGGCCAACAGCATCTTGTATCCAGGAACACACGACAACGACACGACTTTCGGCTGGTATCAGTCAGTGAACGAGAAGACCCGCGACCATGTCCGGCGGTATTTCCGCGTCAGCGGGTCCGAGGCCGGCTGGGATTTCATCCGTGCCGCCTATGCGAGCGTGAGCCGCCTCGCCGTGATCCCGCTGCAGGATTTTCTCAGTCTCGGCGGCGAGGCCCGTTTCAACGTCCCCGGCCAGCCCGCCGGCAACTGGCAGTGGCGCTACGCCCCCGACCAGCTCGAGCGGCTAAACCGCGACAGCGCCCCCTACCTCCGCGAGCTGGCCGCGCTCTATGGGCGCTGACCGCCCCACGAACATGTCAACTATTAGTTGTCATGTTTCGTTTCCCCGGCGGCATTTTCTCAGCCTGCCCAACTGGCTGGGCCTTTCCGGACTGCTCTGTCTCGGATTGGTACGGCCTTATGGCGCCGGCGCCGAATCAGCTCCGCCCGTCCCCCTTGTCATCCCGCTGCTACCGGAGGCGCGGGCGGCGGTTGACCGGGGTCTAGCCGCGACGCGGACCCAGAACTATGTCGCGGCCGTCCGGGCCTTCCAGGAAGCCCGCCAGACCGCCCCGATCGCCCCAGAGATTCTTTACGACCTCGGTGAGGCGGAATCCAAAATTCCCGGCCGGGAGATGCGGGCTGTCTGCTGGTATGCTGCCTTCCTGACCGTCAGTCCGGCGGCACCCCAGGCGGATGTGATCAAAAAAGAAATCATCCGGCTCGAAGCCAAATACCAGGAAACCGTGCGGGCGGCGATCCAATCGGTGCAGAAAGCGGTGGCCAGGACCGCGGTCGCAAACCAAATTCTGCCCAGCCTCATCGCCTTGTGGGCGGAGGCCGGTGATCCCGCCACGGCAGTGAAAACCGCCGATCAAATCGAGGACACTCAGGCGCGACACAAGGCACTGGAACATTTTGTCATTGAAACCACCTATTGGGATGACGTGCCGGTGGCGCTCAAGGCAGCGGAGCAAATTTCGGATGAAGCGACCAGGGATTCCCTGCGGAATACGATTGCCCGGATCCAGGCGGAATCAGGTGATATCACCGCTGCCCTGCAGACCGTCAACTTGCTCCAAGACCAGGGGCTCAAAGACAATGCTCTGGCCACCATTGCGCGCGTCCAGCTCAAGACTGGCGATATCGCCGCTGCCCAGCAAACGACCGGGCAGATCGTATTTGCAGGCCTGAGGGACCGCAGTCTGGTAGCCATTGCCGAAGCGCAGGCCTCGTTGAGCGCGGTCCTAGCGGCCAAAGCGACCGCCGAACTCCTGTCGACCGAAGCGGAAATCTGCGGCGGCATGGCCGCCATCGCAGTGGTGCAAGCGAAGTCGGGCGACCCGGCTGGCGCACACGCGACGTTTGCGCAGGCCATGGAGCGGGCGGCCCGGATTGGGGACATTACCAGCCAGCGAAACGCCCACATCCGCATCCTCCGGGCCCAGGCCAAGACCGGCGATATGGCCGGCGCCATGCAGACTCTCGCGACGATCCCGTTGACGATCGACAAGGATTCCATTTTGCAGGGCATCGCACTCGACCTGGCGGGGGCCGGCAAAGGTGACGACGCGGTCTCTGTGTCCGCCCTGATCTCGGACTCGGAGATGAGGGACTTTGCCCAGGATCTTATCGCGAGTTATCAGCTCAATCTTGGGGATGTGGCGAGCGCGAAAAACACCGTCAATCTCATCGGCAATCTTGAGACCAGAATCGATGCCGAATTTGGGATCGCCCAAGCCCAGGCAAGATTGGGCAACATCGCGGGAGCACAGGCGACCATCGGGCTAGTGCAGAACCCCTATGGCAGATGTAAATTGCAAATCCTCGTCGCGGTGGCTCAGGCGACGGCAGGTGATGCCGCCGGTGTGGCTCAGACTTTGGCCTCGGCGGAAAAAGAGCTTGGTCTCATCGAGGAGGCCCGGGACAAACGTGAGATGACCTGGGACATTGCCGAGGCCCGGTTTGCGCTTGCGCGGGCCATCACCGCCAACCGGCCGGCCGATCCCGCTTCAGGCCGGCGGCCTGCATTTCAGCTTTTCATTAGCGCTGATCTCCGCGCATCGGAATGGCTTCGGCACCTTGAACGGACCGATCCGCCCGATGATCACACCCTAAGCCTCGAGCCATTGCTGAACTTTGCCGCTGATCTTGCCGCCCAGCGCTCCGCTGATCCGGCCAAGGAGTTGCCGGCGTTGATCGCGACCGTCGAAGAAATAAAATGGATCAAACGCAACCTGAATGGGGGCTGGTTTCTGCAGGCAACCTGGCCGTGATCCCGGCCCATTGCCCTTCATTTGATCGGCATTGGGTCACTTTGACGAATTGTGGAATCTGCAGGCCGTCCCACCATCGTCACCCCAATGCTCGACGCGAGGTGGTGGCCAGTTTGCTGATTGCCGCCGTAGGTCGGGCTTCACGCCCGACGTGTCGGGGATAAACCCCGACCTACAATTCGCAAACTGAGCCAGTACCCGACGCGAGGTCGAGCCCTACGGGGAACCCAAGAATCCGGCAATCTTCGGCACCACCTCGATCGCGGCATCCGCCAACACGTAGTGGCCGGCGTCGGCGAGGTAGTGCGCCTCGGCCTGCGGCAAGCGGCGCCGCCACTCGGCAAAATACCAGTCGTGAAAGCAGAAATCTTTTCCGCCCCATACGATGAGCGCGGGGCGGTCACGGAAATGTACGAGGCCGGCCTCGGCGGCAGTCAGGGCGGCCCAGGTCGGATGGCGGTCGTCCATCGGAATGTCCTTCACGAAGGCATCGACGGCGACGCGGTTCGCCCAGGTGTCATACGGCAGGAGAAACCCCGCCCGCTCGTCAGCCGAAAGCCGGCGTCGATGCATGGACATGCAGGCCGCCGGACCGGCGAAACCGTTGAGCCCGCGCACGAGCAGGGTGCCGGGAAACCGGGTTTTGCAGAGGGCGATGCGTTTCGGAATGTGTGGCGAGGGAAACGCGGCTGTGTTGAGCACGACGAGGCGGCCGATGAGCCCGGGGTGACGGGCCGCGAAGCCGAAACCGATCGCCCCACCCCAGTCATGGACGACCAGATGAATCTTTTTCAGGCCAAGCGATCCGACCAGCGCCGCCAAGTCGTCAATCCGCGTCGCCAGGGTGTAGGAGTAATCCTCGGGTTTCGCGGACAACCCCATGCCGATGTGGTCCGGCACGATGCAGCGCAGCCTCGGCATGACGGCCTGGATCAGCTCGCGGTAATAGAACGACCAGGTGGGATTGCCGTGGAGCATTAGCACGGCCTCGTCCGTGCGTGGGCCCTCGTCGAGATAGCTCATCTGCGCCCCGCCGGGGGTGGTAAAGGTGTGCGGGGAAAACGGATACAGTGGCCGGAGCCGGGCGGGAATGGAGTTCATGTGCCTTGAAGGTAGGGCGCGGCGTCCCAGCCAAGCCGTGTTTGCGATCCCGGCTCACCGGGACGGTTCGCCCTACCTGATGAAAAGTTTACCATTCCAGGGCGAGCATCAGGCAGTTGAGGCCGCTGCCGATGCCGAGCAGGCCGACCTTGCTCCCCTCGCACACCGCGCCGGCGTCAATCGCGGCTGACAACGTCGCGGGCAGCGCCACGGAGCCGGTGTTGCCCAGCGTTTCGAAGGTTGAGAAATCTTTTCCCATATCGAGGCCGAGCGCCTCGTAGAGTTTCCGCCGGTGGGTGCTGCCGACTTGGTGGCAGATATACCGGTCGGCCGTGGCCGCGCTCCAGCCGGTCAGCGACGTGAATTCCTTCCACGTCTCCTGCGCGAGCGCGAGCCCGGCGACCAGCAGCGCCTCGCTGTCGGTCTGCATCGCCAGCGAATCGGCCCCGTGGGTGTCGCCCTGGCAGAGCTCGCTGTGCACGGTGGCGGCCCGGGCGACGCCGCCCAGCAGCCGGTGCGGCCGGCCCGCCACGAGGTCGCGGTGGCACACGATGGCCGCGACCGCACCGGACCCGATGGTGAGGTTGGCGAAATACGGCTTGATGCCGTTGCGGTCCAGCGGGCGGGTCAGCAGCGTTTCAAGCGTCTGCGTGACGAGCGGACCGCCGTTCTCGCCCGACGCGACCAGTGCGCATTTGATCTGGCCGGACTCGATCAGCCCGGCGGCGACGGTGAACGAATTGAGGAAGCCGAGGCAGGCGTTGGAGACGTCGAAGATCTGGGCGGTGGCGGGCAGCCCGATCTTGCGGTGGGCGAAGGAGGCGGTGGCGGGCTCCAGCATGTCGCGGCTCACGGCGCTGTGGATGAACAACTCCACC
>CAIQQB010000126.1 GCA_903873805.1 uncultured Opitutia bacterium
CGTGTGCGTGCCGACCTTGGTGTCGTAGGCCTTGCAGACGCCGAACGTGTGGATGGGCTGCACCGGGATGCCGGCGCTCTCGAAGAACTCCGGGGTGAACGTGTGCGAGGCGGTGACGTTGGGGGAGAAGCCGTGGCGTTTGTCGAGCCAGTAGGCCTGGCCGAATTCACCGATGATGGTGCGGCCCGCGCGCAGCTCGCGCAGGACGAGCTCGCGGACCTCGCCGATGTTCTTGGCCAGCCGCGTGCCGGCGGTCCAGTAAACCTCGGTGAGCGTCTCGAGGTTGAGCGTGAAGGGGGTGGCACCGCGGAAGCGGGTGAAGTCAAACTCCGCGGCGGTGAACACGCCCAGGCCGATGGCCTCGGCGTTGGCGCGCTGCTCGGCGGCGGTGAGCTTGTCGAAGAAGCCGGCGAAGGTTTCCGGGCTCACGCGGCAGACGTGCTGGATGACGCGCAGGGCGCGGTCGGCGCGCTGGGCGAGCTTGCGGGCGTAGAAATTGGGGCCGGCGAGGAAGTCGGCATACGTGATCTGCCACTGGCCGACCTCGTCGAGGTAGGCGGGGGTGATGCCGCGGCCAGTGGAGCCGCGCGGCTCCTCATGGAGGATGTTGACGCGGTAGTCCTCCCAGGCGAGGTCGAGCAGGCGGTGGGTGAGGTCGGAGACGAGGGTGCGCTCGTCGATCAACAGGCGCGAAAAGATGGCGTAGCCCTTGCGTTCGAGCGGGGCAGCCTCCCACCAGATCTTGCGCGGGTCGGCGACGACGCCGCTGCCGATGGCGAGATGGCCGATCCCGCGCTCGACGACTCCGGCCGGCAGGAGGTTGAGCTTGAGGCCGCCGGCGGTGTGGCCGGAATTGGCGCCGCCGTTGACCTTGAGCACGACCGAAACGGGTGCGGCCGAGCCGGCGAGCTCATGCGTGATCTCGGGAATGAGGCGGCCCTTGCCCTCGTCGCCGAGGGAAATGCCCACATCGGCGATGAGGCGGCTGGAAAAGGGAGGGAGCGACATGGTGACGTCCGCCAAAGGAACGGACTTTGGCGGCAACATTCAACGTTCAACATTGAACTTTCAACGTTCAACGCCGGAAGGGCGGAGGGGAGCGCGATGGCTGGATTTGCAGGCTTTAACTGTAGGCCAGCTCGTTGAGCTGGCGTTTGGGGTTATCGGAGCCAGGCCAGCAACCTGGCCGACAGTTTCAGACATACAGTTTCGGAGCCAGGTTCGAGCGGCACTCACTCGAAATGGATGTGGCCTTGGTAGAGCCATTTGTCGGCGTTGGCGACGAGGCCGGCCCGCACGGGATTGTTGCGCACATAGTCCCATTTCTCTGAGCGGCTGTCCTCGGAACGCAGCAGATGGTCAAGGAATCGGGGCTGCCAGAGCGGCGGAGTGAGATTCAAGGCGGAAGCCAAGTTTTTTGTCGTCCACTCCTTCCATTTGGCAACGAAGGTTACGAGCGGCTTGGCATCTGCTTCCGGCACGGCAAAGAAGTGAACATGATCAGGCATGATCACGAATCGCCCAATGTGCCAGCCGTGCCGTTCGCGGGCGGCTTGTCACTCGGCCACAAGCACCATCATCACCTGCGGATCGGCAAGCAGGCACCGTCGTTGATAGGTGCAGGTGGTGAGAAAATAGATCGGATTCTTGAGCCAGACCTGACCGAGCCGCTGTAGGTGAGGTGGGCGCGCAGGCATGGCAACGAGGGGCAATTGTTGGTTGGCTCGACTGTAGGCCAGCTCGTTGAGCTGGCGTATTTGGGCGTTTATCGGAGCCAGGTCAGCGACCTGGCCTACAGTTTCGGATGCCCGAATAGGAAATCGGTCCATCGTCTTCCCCGCGTTCATCTCGGCCGACACGGCGGCGGCAGCCTCATGCAGACTGCCGGGTCACGCGCAGACGGACACTTCGGCCGGCGGCCAGCTCACGATCAGCGTCGGAGAGCTTGCGTTGATACTCGGGATCTTTCGTCCGCAGGCAGGCGAGCAGAAACCTCCGGTCATTCTTGGTGCAACGATCCACGAGGGTTTTGAGTTCGGCGCGGGACATGGGTGAAAGGTTTTTGGAACCGGGCGGCGAGTCAAGTTTGCGTTCGGAAGGTTGAGAACAACGGGGCCCGGCTTACGCCTTCTGCGCCTTGATCTCGACCACGTCGTGGGGGGCGGCTTCGCGCTGGCCGGCGGGGGTCACGCGGATGAAACGGGCCTTGGCGCGCAGCTCGGGAAGATTTTTCGCGCCGACGTAGCCCATGCCGCTCTGCAGGCCGCCGACCAGCGTGGCGAGCACCTCGTCGGCGCTGCCGCTGACTTCCTTGAGCGCCTCGATGCCCTCGGCGGTGAGCTTGCGGCTGGCATCGGTCTTGTCCTGCCCGTAGCGGGCGGCGCTGCCGGCCTTCATCGCGGCGACGGAGCCCATGCCGCGGTATTGCTTATACAGCTTGCCGTTGATCTCCATGATTTCCCCCGGGGCCTCGCGGCAGCCGGCGAGGAGGCTGCCGAGAATGACGGCGTCGGCCAGCGTCAGGGCCTTCACGATGTCGCCCGACTTGGTGATGCCGCCGTCGGCAATGATCTTGACGCCGCGCTTGGCCGCGCCGCGGCCCGCGAGGTGCAGTGCGGTGAGCTGCGGGATGCCGACGCCGGCGACGATGCGGGTGGTGCAGATGGAGCCTGGTCCCTGGCCGACCTTGATGGCGCTGGCCCCGTGGCGGGCGAGGTAATCCACGCCTTCGGCGCTGGTGACGTTGCCCGCGATGATGGTGAGATGCGGAAACGCGTCGCGCACCAGCCGCACCATTTCGCCGACCCCGGCGGTGTGGCCGTGGGCGGTGGAGATCGCGACGCAGTCGATCGTCTCCTCGACGAGCTGGCCGACATGGTCGACGATCCGGTCCCGGTCGAGCGAGCCGTCGGTCCGGCGCACCGGGGCGAGGGCGGCGCCGACCACGAGGCGGAACTGGTCGTCGCGGGCGGGTTTCCGGCGCGACTGGGCCTCGACGATGATGCGGTCGACGTCGGAAAACGTCACCAGCCCGCGCAGGTGGTCGTGGTCATCCACCACGAGCATCTTGTGGATGCCTACGTGCTTGGTGAAGAAGGCATCCGCGGCCCGGATCGGGTCGGGCTTCAGCGTGCGCTCGTGGACCGTGAGGATATCGCCGCGCGGGACCATGGCCTCGGAGACGAGCTTGGTCTTGTAGCGCTCGCGGACGGTGCTGCCCGGGAGAAGCCCGACGAGCTGCCCGGCCCCGTCGATTACCGGAAAAGTGCGGAACTCGTAGCGCTTCTCCTCGATCATCGCGAGCACGTCACCGACCAGCTGTCCGGGCGCGACCGTGATCGGGTCCTGGATCAGGCCGTGGATGTGGTGTTTGACGCGGGCGACCTCCTTGACCTGCTCCTTCGCGGGGAGGTTGTAATGGATGAGCCCGAGGCCGCCGTTGAGCGCCATGGCGATGGCCATCCGCGACTCGGTGACCGTGTCCATGTCGGACGAAATGACCGGGATCGAAAGCCGTAGTGACTCAGAGAGGGCGGTCGACGTGTCGGCGTCCTTGGGCAGGATGTCCGAGTAGCGGGTGGCGAGCGTGACGTCGTCGAACGTGAGCGCGGACGGCAGGCTGGCCCGGAAAAAGGCGTCAGCCGCGAGGTAGAACTCGGTGTCCGCCCCGGTCGCGGCGGAGTCAGGCTGGCCGGTGTTTTTCGAGGCGGAGGATTTGGCAACCTTGGTCATGGATGCCGGGAACGAAATAAGGGAAGCAGGCGAAAGGGCAAATGGAAAGTTTGCGGTTGGGTGGGCGGAGTTCGTTAACCGCAATTGGTCGCGAAGAGATGCTAATTTATGAGCGGCAAGAGCGGATGGAGACGCAGCCGGGATTTCAAAAATGGGCTTGTGGGCGGTGGTGGTTGTGCTCTTATGCAAATTGATTCCATGCTCCCCCTTTTAGTTCCTTCCAGCGTAATGGGGATATCCGCTTCCTCTCCTCGAAGAGTTGCTGCCCGCGCCCTTTCTGCGCTACTACTTGGTATTGCTGCGATGGCGCTCTGGGCCATGCCGGACACACTTTGTGGCCAGATTTTTGTCACGAGCCAGAACAGTGGCACGATTGGCGAATACAACTATGATGGGACGCCGGTGAATTCCGCGCTGGTCTCGGGGCTGAGTGGTCCCGATGGTCTCGCGGCATCGGGCCTAGTGTAGTGATGCCGTTATGACTAGACATAACTCAAG
This sequence comes from uncultured Opitutia bacterium, assembly GCA_903873805.1. Taxonomy (GTDB): domain Bacteria; phylum Verrucomicrobiota; class Verrucomicrobiia; order Opitutales; family Opitutaceae; genus CAIQQB01. Next base: position 4,231 of record CAIQQB010000126.1, read on the forward strand.
CGGCCTTATTGCGCCGTTTGGGCAGGGTGCAACCGGGCTGGATGGCTTCCAGCCGCCGACGGCAGCGTTCGATTTTGGCCAGGATATCCTCGGCTTTGGC
>CAIQQB010000127.1 GCA_903873805.1 uncultured Opitutia bacterium
CCACGGAACACACGCAACACACGGAAGACAAAGCCTAAAAATTTCCGTGTGTTCCGTGTGTTCCGTGGGCAACTTGCCGCCATGAGCGCCCTAGACGACCTTCGCCAGACCATTGCCCGGCTGCGCGGCCCCGGCGGCTGCCCGTGGGACCAGGAGCAGACGCATGCCAGCCTCGTGCGCTGCCTGATCGACGAGGTCAGCGAACTGATCGACACCATCGACCGGCTCGACCTGCCGCACATGCGTGAGGAACTGGGCGACGTGCTCATTCAGGTGGTGTTTCACGCCCAGCTCGCCGAGGAGGCCGGGCACTTCGACCTCGAAGCCGTGGCCCGCGAGGTGAACGACAAGCTCATCCGCCGTCACCCGCACGTCTTCGGCACCGAGGGCAAACTCCAGACCGCCGGTCAGGTGATCGTGAAGTGGGAGGAGATCAAGGCGGGCGAGAAGAAGAACGGCCCGGTGATATCCGGAGTGTTCAAGGACCTGCCCCCGCGCCTGCCGGCGCTGATGTTTGCGGAGGCGGTGTGGAAGCAGATTGAGAAGAAACAGCTACCGGTGGGCGACGCCGTGGACGTGGCCCAGGTGCGCGCGCTCGGTCCGCGGCTCGACCAGACGATGCTCGGCCGGATGCTGTTTGAGCTCACAGCGGCGGCGCGGGCCAACGGTCTCGATCCCGAGGACGCGCTCCGCCTGCACGCCACGGCGGTGATGCGGGCCGTGGAGGCCAACGCGCAATCCGCCCCCGCCACTTCCACCCCCGCCGTACAGCAGCAGCAGCAGTGACCCCCCGCCATGATTCCGCCAATTGCTTTCCCGCTCCGCCCGCTCCTGAAGCTGCGCCCACGAACACGTCAACTATTGGTTGACATGTTCGTGGGGGGCGGGACGGGTTGGTTATCGGTTCTCCGCGGAGGCGTGGATGGATGTCGGGATGAGCTTCCCGCATGAGCGTCGTGCCGGAACCGCTGCCGGAGGGTGTGGCGGCCGAGTGGCTGCAGCCGTTTCTCGACTACCTCGGGCGCGAGCGGCGTTATTCGGCCTACACCCTGCGCAACTACCGCCAGGCTTTCACCGATTTTTATTTCTGGCTCCGGACGGCCGGGCTGGCGGAGCGCCGGTTTGACCAGCTCGAGACCCGCACCGTGCGGGATTTTGTGATCGAGAGCCAGCGACGCTTCGGCCGGCGGACGCTGCACAACCACGTCTCCGGCCTGCGGGCGTTCTTCAAGTTCTGGGTCGTGCGCGGGCGCGTGACGCGCAACCCCTTCGTCGGTGTGCCGCTGCCCCGGCTGGAAAAACGCCTGCCCAAATTTCTCACCGAGGCGCAGATGAAGCTGCTGCTCACCGGTCCGCAACGCCTGCTGGAGAACGGCAGCCTCGACGCCTTCATCGCCTGGCGCGACCGCCTCGTCATGGAGCTGCTCTACGGCGGCGGCCTGCGCGTCAGCGAACTCACCGGACTGGACTACGGCCAGGTTGACCTGGAGGCCGGCTACGCCCGGGTCTTGGGCAAGGGCCGCAAGGAGCGGCTCTGCCCGCTCGGGCGCGTCGCCACCGCGGTCCTCGTGAAATGGCGGAAGGAGTTTGCCCGCGGCACCGCGCCGACCGATCCGGTGCTGGTCACTTCCACCCACCACCGGCTGTCCGTACGGGCGGTGCAGTTGCTGCTGAAACGCTATCTGGCGTTGGCCGACCTGCCGCTGGATCTGACGCCGCACAAGCTCCGGCACAGCTATGCGACGCACCTGCTGAACGCCGGTGCCGACCTGCGTCTCGTGCAGGAGTTGCTCGGCCACGCGAGTCTGAACACGACGCAGGTCTACACCCATGTGAGCGTCGCCCGGCTCAAGGAGATCCACCGCAAGGCCCACCCGCGGGCCTGAGCCCGGTCTGTGGATAGGCGGGGCGAGCGCGTTGACTTTATGCGCTGGTTTGTCCGCGCCGTGAGCTCCAAGCGCGTTGAGGTCAACGCGCTCCACCGTTCAGCCGCGGCATCCGCGTCCATTTGTGTGATCCGCGGGCGGGCCGTCTACCCCTTCGGTCCGTGAAGTGGACCGACCCGCAGTCGGAGATAAAAGTTAAGTTATTCAATTGACATATTCAATAACTCAATAATATGACCGATTAACTGAATGAAAAAGCCGGTTGCATCCTCCGACAAGAAACTGGTTACCCGCTGTCCGTTCTGCAGTGGCGGGCTTTCGATCAGCCGACTGGCGTGTGCGGCCTGCGACACGCAGATCGATTCGGTGCTGCCGATTCCGCCGTTCTTCCGGCTGCCGCCGGAGCTGCAGGACTTCGTGATGACCTTCCTGCGCTGCCAGGGAAAAATTCGTGATGTGGAGAAGGAACTCGGGATCTCCTATCCGACCGTGTGCAAGCGCCTCGATCTCGTGAACGAGCTCCTGGGCAACAACACCGCCCCCCGCGACAAGAAGGCGATCCTCGAGCAGCTCGAACGCGGCGAAATTTCCGTCAGCGAAGCCACTCAGCTCCTCAAGGACCACACCGCATGAACTCCTACTATCCCAACGCCGGCGAGGCCGACGACGTCACCGTGACATTTGTCATGTTCGCCTTTGTTTTCCTGATTGCCGGCAGCTGGTATGGCCGGTCGGCGCTGCGGCTGGGTTTCGGTCGCTCTTTCCTCTTCGGTCTCGGGACGACCCTCGCGGCCACCCTCACCATCGTGGTCACCTCCAATGGCGGCCGCCACCTGCCGTGGACCCCGCACAGCATCGAGCCGATTGACCGGGAGACGCTCCATTGGAATTACGGGATCCGGGCGGTTTGCGCCGATGCGGCGATCTTCCTGGCGCTGCTGCTGGCGGCAAAGCTCTGGCAGCAGTGGCTCGGCGCGCAGGTGGCCGCAGTGAAGAAACCCGCGAGTCCAATCGGGAATCCGTTCGAAGGAGTATTTGAGCAGGTGTTCGAGCCGGGAAAATCCGCCGCCGCTCCGGTCGCATGGCTGACGCCGGGCGACGGCATTCTCTCGCTCCTGCTGGCGGCTTGCACGGCGTGGGGCTGGGGCTGGTCGTTTTTCGGCGTGTTGCTGCTGTCACTGCTCGCGCTCGCGTCGCATCATTTGTATCACAAAAAGATGGTGGTCGAGCCGCCGCCCTCGCCGCGCGGGGAAGCCACTTCGGTGGGCGAGCGGGGCAAGGTGCTAGCCATGCTGGATGCCGGCAAGATCACTGCCGCCGAAAGTGCCGAACTCCTGAACGCTCTGGCCGGATCCGGTTCGGTGGCGCCGGCGCCCGCGGAGCGCGGGGCGAATTTGCCTCTGGGCCGGCAGCTGTTGCTGGCGGGCGGGGCGCTGGTGCTCGTCGGGTTCTTTCTGCCTTGGTTTAGCTTCAGCCCCGGACGGGAGATGCAGAACCTGATGGGCCAGATGGGGGGGATGGGTCTGATGCCCAACGGACAACAATTCCTGCAGCAGACTGAGCAGATGACGCCGCCCACAATTCAGGTGAGCGGTGGTGACATCGTTCACGGGCTGGGCTGGCTGGTGCTGGTGCTCGGCCTGGGCACCGCAGTGCTGCCCTTTTTCCTGCCCAACCTGGCGGAGGAGTTCTGGCGCCGGATCGCCTTTTTCACCCTCGGCGTCGGAGGCATCGTGCTGGTCTATCTGCTGCACGACTCGATTCATCTGGCCGGCATCGGCATCGTCGTCGTCCTCGCCGGCTATGCCGTGGAAGTGGCCGGCGTGCTTCAGACCCGCCGACGATCGGGATAATGTGATGTAGGGCGGGGTCGCCGAACCCCGCCGGATAGAATGCACATCGGTCGCCGGTTACTGGCACGGGCTAACGGCGGGGTTCGGAGACTCCGCCCTAAATCCGGCCGGCTGAGCGTCCGCTCAGGATGGCTCGAGGTAGTCGAGGTCTTTGCCGTGAGTCTCCTGCAAGCCGTGCAGGGCCGCCAGCGCAATGGCGATGCAGGCGCCGCCGACCACCGCGGCTCCGGGCAGGATGCCGACCTGGGCCTTGCACCAGGTGAAGGCCACCGTGACGGGTACCAGCGAGCCGCGGACAAAATTCGGCACGGTTGTCGCCACGGTCGCGCGGATGTTGGTCCCGAACTGCTCCGCGCCGATCGTGACAAACACCACCCAGTAGCCGACCCCGAGGCCGAGCAGAAACACCAGGCCGTAAAACACCGCCGCGCTTTCACCCCGCACGAGCAGGTAGGCGCCGATGCCGGCCAGCGTGAGCAGCAAGAAACCGCGCACGACTTTTTTGCGCGAACCCAGCTGCTGGCTGAGCAGGCCGCTGGCCAGGTCGCCGACAGTGATGCCGAGATAGGCGAAAGAAACCGCATAGGCGGCCTTGATGGGTCCCATCACGCCGAGCGCGGCGGCGAACTCCGGTGCGAGCGTCACCAGCACGCCGATCACAAACCAGGTGGGCAGGCCGATGAGGATACAGCGCAGGTATTTTCCGAACCGCGTCCAGTTGGTGAAGAGCGCGATAAAATTGCCTCGCGCCACGCCGGCGCTGGTTTGCATGTGGCGGAACATGCCCGACTCCGCCACGCTCATGCGCAGCACCAGCAGGGCGAGGCCGAGCCCGCCGCCGATGAAGAAAGCCGTGCGCCAGCTGACCAGATCCGCGACCAGTCCGCCGACGACCGCACCGAAAACCCCGATGGTGGCGACCATGGTGGTGCCGTAGGCGCGCGTTTCCTTTGTCAGCACCTCCGAGACAAGCGTGATGCTCCCGCCCAGTTCGCCGGCGAGGCCGACGCCCGCGATGAACCGCCACACGGCATAGGCTTCGACGGAATGAACGAAGCCGTTGGCGAGGTTCGCCACTGAGTAGAGCAGGATGGAGCTGAACAGCACGGTTACACGACCGAGCCGGTCGCCGAGCACGCCAAAAATGATTCCGCCGACGAGCATTCCCACCATCTGGAGATTCAGCAGAAACAGCCCCTGATTCACGAGCTGGTCACCGGTCAGTCCCAAGTCTGCCAGGCTGGTTTTGCGCACGATACTGAACAGGATGAGATCGTAGATATCAACGAAGTAGCCCAGCGCACCCACGATCACGGCCGGCTGGAGGATTTGGCGAACAGTGGAGCCGGGTGAAACGGCGGGGGAGGGGCTGGCCATGAGCGCGGAAGCTAGGCTGGCCCGCATCCGCGAGACAAGCCGGAGTTTGGGGTGGGGCGGAAAAGCGCTCACCAGACACGAGGTAACCGCCGAATCGCAAGGCGCCACCGGCTTGTAGGGGCGCAGTCTTGCTGCGCCCTGGATTGGCAGATCGACGACGAAGGGCGCAGCAAGTCTGCGCCCCTACAAGATCATTCAACCCGGATGTCGTCGGAGCCTGGGCTGTCCTCAAACACGCCGTTGGGTCCGGCGGACCAGACGGTGATGTTGCCGTCGGCACGGCGGACGAAACGGAAGTCGTGACCCCAGGCATCGTGGAAGGCCGCGGGATCAATCGTGGAAGAAAAGGCGGTCGCGGAATTCTTGGGCGCATCGGTACGCATGAGTTGGGCGAGGACTTGGGGTAGGTCGAGCGAGTCGAGCGGACCGAAAGTCTTCTGATACGATTGCAGGGTGCTGATCACCAGGCCGGCTTGCACCCGGGTCTTGGTGCTGCGGGCCGCGGTTGCCGCCCGGTCGAATGTCACCGCCAGCAGGCCAGTGCCCAAGAGCAGAACAAACACAACGGCGATAAGTTTGTTGCGAGTGGCAGAGGTCATAACGGGGGTGGATTACGTTGAAATAATGTGGTCATTTATTCACGTTTCACAAGCGTTGCCGTTGGTATCGTGTAGGGGCGCAGACTTGCTGCGCCCTGATTTGGCCGATCGACGCCGAAAGGCGTTGAAAGTCTGCGCCCCGACACAGTCATTCGCAATGGATCCGATATCCCGAAGCTGGCTTCGGCTTGGTTGTAGCCGGGGTCGCTGACCCCGGTGCCTTGGAATTACGAACTTCGATCCCCGGGGTCAGCGACCCCGGCTACACTGGATCTTCAGTGACGAAGGCTTGCCCTGGGGATGCTTACTCAACCCGAATGTCGTCGGAGCCGGGGCTGTCCTCAAACACGCCGTTGGGTCCGGCGGACCAGATGGTGATGTTGCCATCGGCGCGGCGGAGAAAACGAAGCTCATGGCCCCAGATGTCGACGAAGGCGTTTTTGTCTGGATTTAGCATACGATCAAAAATCGAGACGGGGAGTGTGGGCAGGAAGATTCGTTTTTTTGGATTTGCTCCATGGCAAAGGCATGCAACCAGCTGATGATTGTCGAGCGTGTCAGGCGGTGTATCAAAAGTGGCGCGGTATTTCTTGATGGCGTCACTAAGCTCATAACATATCATACTATTAAGAAATGGCCGATTCGCTCGATTTTCCATCCATCCGGCAATAGCCATCAGAACCATTATAATTGTAATGGCACTCAGCACATATTTCGCACGGGGCCGCATCGCGGGAGAACTTATAATGAACCAATCGCCTCCGTCATCACCTCGCAGGCCCGGTCGATCGCGGCGCCTTCGTGGGCGGTGCTGAGGAACCAGGACTCATAGGCGCTGGGCGGCAGATAGACGCCCTTGGCCAGGCAGGCGTGGAAGAACTTCGCGAAGAGTTTCGCGTCGCCCGCCAGCGCGGTGTCGCAGTCGCGCACCGGATTCGGCGTGAAGAACGCACTCAACATCGCGCCGCGCTGGGGCACCTGCAGGGGCAGTCCCTTGGCCTTGGCGGCGGCGAGCAAGGCGTTGCGCAGCTTCCGGCCGAGGGTGTCGAGGCGCGCGTACGGATCTTCCTCGTCGAGCAGCTTCAGTGCGGCGATACCCGCGGCCATCGCGAGCGGGTTGCCGCTTAGCGTGCCGGCCTGGTAGACCGGGCCGAGCGGAGCGAGACAGTCCATGATGTCCGCCCGTCCGCCAAACGCGCCGACGGGCAGCCCGCCGCCGATGATCTTGCCGAGGCAGGTGAGGTCGGGGAGCGTGGACTGAAACTTGAGGACGGGGGCGTGGTGGTAGCCGGCCTCCTCGGCGAGCAGGCCCTGCACGCCGGCCTTGTGCAGGCGGAAACCGGTCATGACCTCGTCAAAGATGAGCAGCGCGCCGTGCTGGGCGGTGACGGTGCGGAGGTGCTGCAGGTAGCCCGCGTCGGGCATGATGAAGCCGATGTTGCCGCAGTAGGGCTCGACGATGACGCAGGCGATCTGGCCGATGTTGGCGAGGAAGGCGGCGTCGACCGCGGCGCAGTTGTTGTAGGGCAACACGACCGTCTCCTGCGCAAAGGCTGCGGGGATGCCGGCGCTGTCGGGATGGCCGTGGGTCAACGCGCCCGAGCCGGCCTTGATCAGCAGCGAGTCGGAGTGGCCGTGGTAGCAGCCGGAAAACTTGATGATTTTGTCGCGGCGCGTGAACCCGCGGGCGAGGCGGATGGCCGACATCGTGGCCTCGGTGCCGCTGTTGGTCATGCGGACCTTCTGGATCGACGGCACGAAGCGCGTGATGAGCTCGGCCATCTCCACCTCGTAGGGATTCGGCGTGCCGAAGCTGGTGCCGTGCTCGAGCGCGGCGGCGATGGCCGCCTTGATCCGCGGGTGGTTGTGGCCGTGGATCGCCGGGCCCCAGGTGCAGACGAAGTCGATCAGCTCGCGGTCGTCCGCCGTGGTCAGCGTGGCGCCGCGGGCGCTTTTCACGAAGAACGGCGCGCCGCCGACGGAACGGAAGGCGCGGACGGGCGAATTGACGCCGCCGGGGATGAGTTGGAGGGCGCGGGCGAAAAGCTGGTCGGAGTTGGTCATCAGGATGGGGGAGAGTGGGGTGCCGGCGGCTCAAGCCTCCAGCACTTTCAGGGCGGCGCGCATGTAGCCAAGGGCGTAGGCCATGCCGGCGTGCCACGGCGCGGCGCAGGCCAGCTGCGGCGTGTGGTCGGGGATGAGCACGCCGTCGTAGCCGTTGCGTTTCAGGATGTGCAGGACCCGCATCATGTCCACGTCGCCATCGTCGATGAACGTCTCGCGGTAATGCGGGGCGCGGCCGTGGACGTTGCGGAAATGCACATAACCCAGCCGGCCCTGGCGGCTGTAGGTGTCGACCGTCTCGTAGATGTTGCCCTCGGTCATTTCGGCCAGCGAGCCGATGCAGAACTCCAGGGTGTTGGCCGGGCTGGGCGAGAGGTCGAGCAGGCGCTGGTAGTAGTGCGGCTGATACACCAGCCGGGGCTGGCCGCGGATGAACGGCACCGGCGGGTCGTCGGGATGGGCGGCGAGCTTGACGCCGGCCTCCTCGGCGACGGGCGTGAGTGCGCCGAGGAAATCGGCCAGCCGCTGCCAGAGCTGCTCGGGCGTGGCCGACGGCTCGGGGCCGGCGGGCGCGGCGGGATCGTAGACCATGTTCCAGACCATGCCGCGGGTCATCGGCAGATCGTACGGGCCGTCCATGCCGACCGATTCCGCGCCGCCGCGGGCGAACGGTCCGCGCACGCGCCCGGCGACGCCCGCGAGGCTGAAATTATAGCCCATGACCGGGATGCCCGCCTGGCCAAGCCGGCGGATGAGGGTCTTCAAGTTTTCCAGCTGTGCCTGCTTTTTCGGGCCGTCGAGCAGCACGTCATACCAGTGGGCGGGGTCGAAATTCTCGATGGCCTCGAGCGTGAGCCCGGCCGATTCGACGCCGCGGCGGAGCGTGGTGAGCTCCTCGAGCGACCAGAGCTGGTTGGGATCGCCGGCGAGGCCCCAGCCGCGGTCGGTGCCGGTGGGCTGGTCGCCAGCCTGACCCTCGCCCCCCTTGAAGTAGTCGACGAGGTGGGCGACGATGTGCGTCGCACCGGCCTGCCGCGCAAACTGGAAGTTTTCGCGGGTGAGCATGTGCCGGTAAAGTCCGAGGCCGAGTTTCATGGGAGATGGGCGTCCAAGATTGAGCCTTGGCTCCGACCCGAGCGCAAGCCGGGCTTCGGCCGGGTACTGGCTCAGTTTGCGAATGGAAGGTCGGGTTGATCCCCGAAACGTCGGGCGTGAAGCCCGACCTACGGCGGCAAACGGCCTACTGAGCCACGACCTTCGGCCGGGGTACGCCTCCGCCGGTTCCCGTTCCCCTGCCTGTTCCCGGCCAATTCCATTCCCACCAGCAGCACCCCAAGGCCCCGGCTCCCACTAACATGTCAACTATTAGTAGACATGTTAGTGGGGCCGATTCGCGATGGGACGGCAGGGCTGGAGGAACGGAATCGGGCGGGTCGGACGGGTTGGGCGGATCGGGTTGGAGGCGGGTGGGTTGGCTTTGCGCGCTTGCGCCGGCGGGCGTGGCCGGCAGCATCCGGGCAACCCTTCACCCCATGAACGTCCGCCGTGCCTGTTCGCTTTTGTTCGCCACCTGCTGGTTGATTCCGCCGGCCGTTTGGGCGGCGGCACCGCTGCTCACCGAGACGCCCACTCCGGCCGATTTTGCGCTCGCCGCCGGGGGGCGCGTGGCTCCGCTCTACGTGGAGACGCGGGACGACAAAGCCATTGTGCGCGCTGCTGGCGATTTCTCTGCGGACCTCGAGCGGGTGACCGGCGTGAAACCGGCGGAGGTTGCCAGCGGGGCGACGCTTCCGACGCAGGTCGTGATTGTCGGTGCGCTGGGGCACAGCCCGCTCATCGACGCGCTCGCCGCGGCGGGGAAGCTCGACACCTCGGGCATCACCGGGGCGTGGGAAAGCTATGTCATCCAGACCGTGGCCAACCCGGCGCCGGGGGTGAGCCGGGCGCTGGTGATCGCCGGCAGCGACCGGCGCGGGACGATTTACGGGCTGTACGCGGTGTCGGAAGCCAGCGGCGTGTCGCCGTGGTATTGGTGGGCCGATGTGCCGGTGAAAAAGCACACGAGCCTGGCGGTAGCCGCCGGCGCCCACAAACAGGGGCCGCCCTCGGTAAAATACCGCGGCATCTTCATCAACGATGAGGACTGGGGCATGGAGCCGTGGGCCGCGAAAACCTTTGAGCCGGACCGCGGCAACATCGGCCCGAAAACCTACGCCCGGATCTGCGAACTGCTTCTGCGCCTGCACGCCAACACCCTCTGGCCGGCGATGCACGAGGTCTCGACTGCGTTCAACGCCGTCCCCGAAAACCGCGTTGTGGCTGACACTTACGGCATCGTCATGGGCTCCTCGCACTGCGAGCCGATGCTCCGCAACAACGTCGGCGAGTGGCCGAAGGACAATACCGCCGGCTTCAACTTCATCACCAATCCGGCCGGCGTTACCTCCTACTGGGAGCAGCGCGTAAAGGAAAACGCCGCGTTCGAGAACATCTACACCATCGGGATGCGCGGCATCCACGACGGCCCGATGCAGGGGCCGAAGGGCGAGCAGCAAAACGTGGACACGCTCGAAAAGATCTTCCCGGCGCAGCGCGCTTTGCTCGCGAAATACGTCAATCCCGATCCCGCGAAGGTCCCGCAGATCTTCTGCCCCTACAAGGAAGTGCTCACCTACTACCTGCAGGGGCTGAAGATCCCGTCCGATGTCACGCTGGTTTTCCCCGACGACAATTTCGGCTACATCCGCTATTTCCCCTCGGCGGCCGAGGTGGCGGCGCGCCCCGGCGGCTTCGGCGTGTATTATCACATCTCCTACCTCGGCGGCCCGATGTCCTATCTCTGGCTGAACACCACGCCGCCCGCGCTAATCTGGGAGGAGATGTCCAAGGCCTACGACCACGGCATGCGAAATCTCTGGATTGTGAATGTCGGCGACCTCAAGCCCGGCGAGATCGGTATGGAATTCTTTTTGCAGATGGCATATGACATCAACCGCTGGCACGCCGACAACCTCCCCGACTATCTCGCCGAGCGCGCCGCCCGCGATTTCGGCCCGGAGCACGCCCGCGAGACGGCCGATGTGCTGGCGCAGTATTACCACCTCAACTTCCAGCGGAAGCCCGAGCATCTCCAGTGGTGGCTGCCGGGCAAGACTCCGGTCCCGAGCCCGCTGACGGCCACTGAAATCAAGGAACGTCTTGACGCCTTCGCGAGACTCTCGGCCGAGGCCGACCGCCTGCAGGCCGCCCAGCCGCCGGAGGCGCGCGACGCCTTTTTTGAGCAGGTGGACTATCCTGCGCGTGATTCGGCCCTGGCGAACCAGCGCTATTTTTACGGCGAGCTCGCCGCGGCCGGAGGCGCGGACGCCGCCGATCTCGCCGCCCGCGCCCAGGCGGCCGACAACCAGATGCAGGCGGACACCCGTCGCTACAACGAGGAGATCGCCGGCGGCAAATGGCGGCACATGCTCAGTCTTGAGCCGGCCGACAAACAGTGGGCCAGCATCCGCGCCGCGGCTTGGCAACTGCCGACGTTTGCCGGGGTGGCGAAACTGGCCCCGGCCGCGGCGGCTCCGACCGGAGCGCCCGTGGATTTCAAGGGCTTCGTCCAGACGGGCGGCGTGGTCGCAATCGACGCGGGACATTTCACCAACAACGTCGTCCGGCCGGGCGCGAAATGGGTGGCGGTGTCCGGTCTCGGCCGCACAGGGAACGCCGTGCTGGTCGTCCCATCCAACACAGCGGAGATCGACCCGGCGCGGCTGACCGCCGAAGCGCCGCGGCTGGAGTATGTGGTGCAGTTCGCCACCGCCGGTAAGCTCACGCTCACGGCCAATCTGCTGCCGGCGCATTCGCTGGTGCTGGCGCGCGGGTTGCGGTTTGCCGTCGGTCTCGACGACCAGCCGCCGCAGGTCGTCAACGCCAACGTGAAGGACACTTCGGCGGACTGGGCGCAGAGCGTGTTGAACGAGACGGCGGTGGCGACGGCTGCGCTCGAGGTGGCGACGGCGGGCGTACACACGCTTAAAATCTACATGGTCGATCCCGGGGTGGCACTCGACAAGTTCACGCTGAGTGCCGGGGATACGCTCCCCGGCTACCTCGGCCCGCCGGAAACGCGGGTTGGGTTTTGAGCGTGCATCCCGGCTGCCGCGCCTCGCCAATGGCTGACTTGGATCGAGGTGGGCCGTGCGCTCCGCCGCGCGGCCAGCTTGGGAGCGGAGGGCGCAGCAAGTCTGCGCCCCTTGTTGCTACATCGGAAGGCGTATGGACAGTGAAGTCTGCATATGCCGGCCGCGCGGCGGAGCGCACGGCCCACCCGAACCGGATGAATTGCGCTCTGCGCCGGTGTCAGGGTTTCGCCGGCTGCGCGGGAAAGGAAACCGTGCAGTGAAAACTCATTTCCAAGATTTTGGCCTGTTCACTTTTTTTGGGCGGGGACAGGATGAGCCGGTCGATGTGGAGGACGCCGGTGCCGAATTGGGCGATGCGTTGAAAATCCGATTCGGTCAGCTCACTCTTCGGGAGTTTCTGCAAGCGCACCACCTCGGGTGAAAACGTAAAGTTCCTGTCTTCCTGCGGTTGGTTCACGCTGCCATCATTCGGCCCCGTGTTGTCTTCGTTGCGAAAGTGCCAGCCTTGGATGATCGTCGGTGTGGTAAAATGGAGCGGCAGGGTCAGCGCGGCCAGATCGTCTGTCTGGCCGGATTCAATCACCTCGATCGACCAACCATCTTCATCGATACCGGGAACCAGTCTGAAGACAAATCGCCCGCCGAACAGGCATTCGAATTTTTCGCCCGCTTTGACCGTACCATCAAAAGGGATCCGCGATCTGGTTGGTCCGGCCGCATCCGCGCCCATGGCCGTCAGGGCGGCCAGACCCAGGAGGGTGGAGAGCAACCTTGCCAGCTTCATGGGGAAGGCAGGATGAAACGGCTCTCCACCCATCACAAGTCCGGTCAGCGATAATGGTAGAATTCGATCCGCATCACCGTCGCGGGGGCGGGGGCCGGGGCGCTGTCGTCGGCGGAGGAGCCACCGCCGCCGCCTTCGCCCCGCTGGGGTCCGAGCGGAATCTGGGTGCCCGCCTGATTGTTGGCGGCGGCGGCCGAGACATCGTAGCCGGCCCCCATGATGTCATCGCCGTTCAGCCGGCGCTGGGTGACCCACCGGCCGTCCTTGAACGCCCCGCGGTCGATGGTGGCGGTGGCGGCGATATTTGCCCCCGGGATGTGGTTGGGAGAAACGCGGAAAGGATAGGAGCCGTTGGTGGCAAAATAGTACACGTCGGGCGCGGTGTTGATGATGAGTACGAACGGTGCCTCGGTGAAGGTCAGGGCACCGGCGCCGGCGCCGCGCCCGGTACCGGCCACGGGGGCGGGAGTATTTCCGCGGCCGCGGCGCGCCCCGCCGCCGCCGCCCGCCGGTCTGGCGGCGGCCGTGAAGTCAAAGACGTACCGGCCCAGCTCGACCTTGCCGGGATTCTGCCCCGGCTCCAGCGTGATGAGCTTGATCGCATCGGACCGGCCCTGCGCCTCGGCGAGCGCGCCCGACACCGACTGGATGAACCCATAGGAACGGGCGAACGGACTCGCGGGGCTCAGGTTGTCGATCCCGAATGGAGAATAGCACAGGAGATTGAGCTGCGTGAATGCGTTCCAGCAGGCGTTGGCGTCTTGCCGGGTCTCGGGATTGAAGGCCGGGTTGCCGTTGCGGGCGAACGTCTGGACAATCCGGGCATAATCAGGCAGGTAGATGTCCGGCGCCAGGATGTCGATGGCCGGGCCGCCGGCGCGCCAGATGTCGTGCACGAGCGGTTCCGGGCCGCCGCTGGGGTAGTCGCCCGGCCCGAGATCGTTGGGCTGGACGATCCAGGTGTTCACGTACATCGGGAGCGGATATTCCCGCTTGCCCTGCTCGGCGACGTAGCCGATGTAGCTGGAGTAGTTCCACGCCATGAAAATCTCATCGGTGTGGGTGAGCAGCTCGGCGTCGGCCGGCCGGAGCGTGCGGTCCGGGCTGTTGGGCACCGGCGGGAAGCCGGCGGGGCGGGGGACATTTTTTCCAAACACCTCTTCCCACGTGCCGGAGGTCCGGTTGCCGGCGGCGTCCCAGATCTTTTTCATTTCGGGCAGCAGGCTGTCCCGGTTGCGTTCGAGGTAGCTGGTGAGTTTCCGGGGGACGGCGCCGGCAAATGCCTTGTTGGCCGCTTCGCAGAAATCGCGGGTGCTGCCCATGATGCCGACCTCGTTTTCGACCTGGATGCCAATGACGGTCTGATGGTGGTCAACCTCGCGGATGTGCCGCATGACCGCGGCGAACGCCTTGGCGTCGGCGTTGCGGTTGGCCTCGCTGAGCGTGGAGAGAATCTCCAGCGAATGGCCCTCGCCGTTCACCACGCGCGGAAACCGGTCCTGGTTGGCCTTCACCCACGCTGGCGGAAAATGCGACAGGCCGTTTTTCCAGCTGCCCATCCAGAGGAGGATGAGCCGCACGTGGGCGGCCTGGGCGGCCTCGATCTGGTAGTCGATGACCGAAAAGTCGAACTTGCCCTCCTCCGGCTCGACGAGGTCCCAGGAGACGACCGTGAGGATCGTGTTGAGATTCGCCGCCGCCAGCCGCGCGATGGCGGCCTTGGTGCCCTCGCGGTCCGAGGAGGCGGTGTTGGTCAGCTCTCCGGCGATGCAGATGAAGGGCTGGCCCTCCACGATGAGCTTGGTCATCCCGTCCCGTTTTTCGAGGTGCGGGATGGCGGAGGCATTGGACTGGGCGTGGGCGGTGGTCAGGGCGAGCACCCCGGTCAGGAGGCCGCAGGCGAGGGTGGGGAGTTTCATGGGGAAATGGATCGGCGATCCCGGGAGGCCATGGGCCGGGAGCGAAGGGCGGGACACCTTTCATGCCGGGGTCAACGTGGGCATGACGCTTCCATCCATAGGCGGCCGCGGGGCCCGGTTCAAGTGCAATGACGGCAGCGCCATGCGGCTTTTCGGAACAATCGGGCCGGCGGTCGTGTCGATGTCCGCAACCGATCACCCACTTCACACCCTCGCCCTTCCTCCTCATGCACCTCGTCGTCGTCGAACATTTTCACCGCTACCTGCACACCGGCTCGCCGCTGGTCCGCGCCGTCCTTGGCCTCGCGTTGCTCGCGCTGGTGGCCTTCGCCCTCTATCAGCTCGTGGTTGCCTGCGGGCCTGCGGTGGCGCCGGCGCGCAAGTCCCGGCGCCGCGATTGAGCCGCCGCGCGGGCGGTGGCCTGAGCGGCTCCGTCGGCCAAGTTTCGTCCTGCGCACCGGTCAGGGCCGTCCCTTCGACTGCCGGGGCAACCATCCCGGGGCATTGCCGGCCCATCACAACTATTAGCCCTGCTAACAGCCGAGGACAAATAATGATCAGCCTTTCCCTCGGGGCCTGCGCCGTGGTCTGGTGCGACCAAGGTTGGCCGGGCCTTTGAAAATTGTTCCGTGCTGGATCATATTGTCCCATGAAAGCGCTCACCCCGGAGCCGATATCGCTGTTGCCCGCCGAGGCAGAGTCCGAGCCGGATTCGCCACCGGCGGACGGTTTTGACGGGCTGAATGCTGCGGAGCAGGCCCTGCGGGCGGAGATTCTGCACCGGGCCTACTCCATCTGGGAAAGCAAGGGCCGGCCGGCCAACACCCAATTGGCCGACTGGCTGGAGGCCGAGGCCGAGGTCATGCAGGAACGGATGGAGCACTAGTGTTGTGATGCCGATATAGCTAGACATATCGGTTTTTTGCCTTCAGGCTGGCGGGATGAGCAAATTTGCGCCGGTGTTGGGCGTGACGACCGAACAGCAAACAGTTTTGGAAACGTGGCTCCGGGCGCATGGCAC
>CAIQQB010000128.1 GCA_903873805.1 uncultured Opitutia bacterium
GCGGGATTGGAGGTTGGCGGCTGGAAATGCTCGCTACTCACTACCCGCTACTCGCTACTTCTTCATCACCGGTTCGAGTCTGTAGCCGTCCTTGCCGTCGAGCATGGCCCAGCCGGCGGCGGTGAGCTCCTTGCGGAGGGCGTCGGCGGCGGCGAAGTCCCTGGCCTGTTTCGCCGCCCAACGTTTTTCGGCGAGGGCGGTGATTGCACCGGGTGCCGCGGCAGCGGGCGCGGCCGGCTTCTGCAGATCCAGGCCGAGCGCAAACATCACGCGGTCGAAGGACGCTGCATCCGGCTCGCCGTCTTTGCGATTGATGATCGTGAACAAGGCGCCGAGCGCACCGGGGGTGTTGAGGTCATCCTGAAGCATGGCCAGCACCGGAGCGAACGCTTCGTGCGCGGCCCCAGCGGTTGCGAGCGAGGCGCGGTGGGCCCGCAGGTTCGCAAGCGCGCTCTCGGCGGCGTGCAACGAATCCAGCGTGAAGTTGAGCTGCTTGCGCGGGTGGCCCATCAGCAGCGCCAGGCGCACGGCCATCGGCGAGTAGCCTTTCGCGACGAGGTCGCCGAGCGTGTAGTAGTTGCCGAGGCTCTTGCTCATCTTCTTGCCGTCGACGAGCAAGTGTTCGCTGTGATACCAATGGCGGGCAAACGTGGTGCCGTTGCAGCACTGGCTCTGGGCGATTTCGTTTTCGTGATGCGGGAAGAGCAGATCCACGCCGCCGGTGTGCAGGTCGATGGTGTCGCCGAGGATTGATTTGCTCATCGCGCTGCACTCGATGTGCCAGCCGGGGCGACCTTCGCCGGTTCCGCCCGGGCCGGTCCATTTTACAGCACCGTCTTCCTCGGGTTTGTAGACCTTCCACAAGGCGAAATCGGACACGGAATCCTTGTGATCGGCGTCGGCGATGGCGTTGGTGACTTGGAGTTCGCGCTCCTGGATGCGCGAGAGCGCGCCATAGCCGGGGAACGAGGCGATCTTGAAATACACCGAACCGTCGGGCGCGCGGTAGGCGTTTCCTTTTTCCATCAGGCACTCGATCATGTTGACTTGCTCGCGAATGTAGCCGGTCGCCGTCGGCTCGGCGTGTGGGGGCAGCAGATTGAGCGCAGCGCAGTCTTGGTGGAAAATCTTCGTCCAATGCTGCGTGATTTCGGCCAGTCCACGATTTTCTTTTTTTGCCTGGCCGATCGTGCGGTCGTCGACGTCGGTGAGGTTGCGGACGTGTTTGACCTTGTCTTTGCCAAACTCGAGTTCGAGGAGGCGGCGGAGGACGTCGTTGACGACGAACGTGCGGAAATTGCCAATGTGACCGGGGGCATAGACGGTCAGGCCGCAGTTGTAGAACCGGAAGACCCCGTCGGGGTGCGACGGGGCGAGGGGTTTGAGCCGGCGCTCCAGGGAATCAAAAAGTTGGATGGGCATGAAACGGAGGCTGAGGTAGCCACAAAAAAGCACAAAAGGCACAGAAAAATTGAAGCCGGAAGCAGGGAAAGAAGGATTTGTTAACCGCTAATCCCCGCTCATCCCCGCTCATGCCGGAGAGGGAGGAGACAGATTTTTGCCCCGGATCGCACGGATGGGTATGGATGACGGAACCTCAGATATCCGGGTACATCCTTGAAATCGGTGGCCAAAATTAGCGTGGATAAGCGTCGATTAGCGGTTAAACATCCCGGTTTTCCTCCTGCCGCCATGTCCAACCCTTTCAAGCTCGACCTCACCCAGCGGCCCCGCCGGCTCCGCCGCACTGCCGGTCTCCGCGCCCTCGTCACGGAAACGGTGCTGCAGCCCGCGAACCTCATCGCCCCGCTCTTCGTGGTCGACGGCCGGCCGGCGCCCGAGGAGATCAAGTCGATGCCGGGCGTGTTCCGGCTGAATGTGGCGGACCTCGTCAAGGAGTGCCGCGCGCTCTGCAAGCTCGGCGTGCCCATGGTGGCGCTGTTTCCCAAGCTCGACCCGAAGCTCAAGGACGACGAGGGCACCCTGGCGCTCGCCGAGGACGCGCTCGTGCTGCGGGCCGTGCGCGCGGTCAAGAAAGCCGTGCCGGAGCTCGCGGTGATGACCGACGTGGCGCTCGACCCGTATACGACGCACGGCCACGACGGCGTGCTCAACGCGGCGCGCGACGACGTGGACAACGACCGCACCGTCGGGATCCTCGCGCGCATGGCCGTGCTCCAGGCGCGGGCGGGCGTGGATTTTGTCGCCCCGAGCGACATGATGGACGGCCGGGTGGGGGCGATCCGCAAGTCGCTCGACGCGGCCGGCTACACCGGCACCGGCATCATCGCCTATGCCGCGAAATACAACTCGGCCTATTACGGACCGTTCCGTGATGCGGTCGGCAGCGCCCAGGCGGCGGGCACGCGGCTGCTGAGCAAGGCCACCTACCAGATGAACCCGGCCAACCGCCGCGAGGCCGTGATCGAGGCGCAGCTCGATTCGCTGGAGGGGGCTGACGTCCTCATGGTGAAACCTGCCGGACCCTATCTCGATATCATCCGCGAGGTGCGCAACGCGACCCGGAAGCCCGTCGCGGCCTATCAGGTGTCCGGCGAATACGCGCAGCTCCAGGCGGCCGCGCGGCTCGGCTGGCTCGACCTCGCCCGCACCCGCCACGAGTCGCTGCTGGCTATCAAGCGCGCCGGTGCCGACATGATCCTGACCTACTTCGCCAAGGATCTGGCGAAGGAGCTGCGGTGAATTGGGCCTGGAACCCGGGCTGGTTGAGTGCGCATTCTGCCGAGGTAGGGCGAGGCGTCCCGCCGAGCCGCGACTCACCCGGAGGGTTCGCCCTACCCAAAGTCAGAACCTTGCCAGAGGTTGGCATATAACCCTATTCCCGACGACCATCCACCTCGCTTAGCGCGGGCTCTTGAGCGCCGCATCGGCCGGGAGGTTCTCGCCAGCCCAGGTCTTTTCCCAAGTCGTCCGGACGTCGGGCCCGCTCCAGAATGAATCGGATGCCGGCAATCCGAGCGGCAGCAGCGCGGTGCTGCAGAGGTACAGGCTGCCGGTGGAGATATAGGGCTGACCGAGGCCCGGTTGGTGGCCCGCGAGGCCGATGCGCAGCCAACCCTGGTCGTCCCAGGTGCCGGGAGCCTCTAAGGTCCGGCGGATCACCCGGGTGAGCGCGACCCGGGCCTGG
This sequence comes from uncultured Opitutia bacterium, assembly GCA_903873805.1. Taxonomy (GTDB): domain Bacteria; phylum Verrucomicrobiota; class Verrucomicrobiia; order Opitutales; family Opitutaceae; genus CAIQQB01. The sequence goes on from CAIQQB010000128.1 coordinate 3,149, forward strand.
GTCGGCGCGACTTCGGGTGGCAGCAGATGTCGACGCGCAGCCAGCGCGAGCCCCTGAAACGCACCGCAGCGGTAGGCGATCGAACGCCCGATGGCGGGAAAGCTGCCGTCCGGCGCCACCATCCGTTCCTGCACCGCGGCCCAGCGGGTGAGGCGCTGGCGGGCCCGGTCACGGAGGGATTTCCACTCTGGGGTTTCCTCGCCAATGACGTCCAGTGCCTCGACGAACATGGGCTGGATGACGTACGAATTGTAGTAATCCCAGTGAAACTCCGGGCCGTCGCCATAGGTGCCGTCGCCCAGATACCAATCCCGGTGCTTGGTGATCCCTTCGAGGAGGCGGGCGTCGTCGCGTTTCACGCCGGCGGTGTGCAGAAACACCTCCACGGTGGTCGCAAAGAGCTTCCAGTTGTTTTCCCCGGCGGGAATGGGACGGGACGAGATGAGCGCCGCGATCACATTTTGGCGGACGCGCGGCTCCAGTTTCTGCCAGAGCTCGGTCGGCGCCCGGAGCATCGCCTGGGCGAGAAAGGCCGCATCCACCAACGGCTGTCCGCCCCGCGAGAAATTCATGAAGTCGGGCGACTGCGGATCGGTCCCGGCGTCGATCGCCGTGCGGGCCAGCGTGGCGAAGTGGCCGCGCTCCTGCCCCTCAGGCGTGGCGTCCCCGCCGAGTTCGAGCCACGGCGCGAGGCCGCAGAGCAGCCGGCCGAGCGCCTCGAGATGGGTGTATTGCGGACGGTCCCGCGAGGTCGGATGGGCCTCGACCGGCATCTCGGCGCGAAGCCGGCGCCGGGATAGCGCGTCGAACATCGGCGTGGCCAGCCGCCGCGCGATCGCGCACCAATACGCGCGGCCGTCCTCTGCGGCTGGCGCCGGGGTGGCCGACGCCGCAGGGAGTTGGGCCGCGCGGACGTTAACGGCACCGAGCAGGCCGCCGGCGGCGAAGAGTTTGACGAAATCGCGGCGGGTTTTCATGGGGTAGGCACGGCATCAAAGTCAAAATCCTCCCCCCGACGCAACAGCACGCTGCGGCCGCCGTCAGGCATCGACCAGCGCGCCGCATGGGGGGTGCCGTTCGCCTTATGTAGCCGGGGTGCCCTCCCCCCGGTGATTTGACGAAGGGCTGGCCGCCACTCGCAGACGGAAGCGGGGTGAGGGCACCCCACCCACATCAAGGCATAGAATCAGAACCCAGGTCAGCAACCTGGGCGACAGTTCGAACCGGTCACGCCAGCAGCTGGTCGGGCTTTTCGAGCAGGTCGCGGAGCGCGCCGAGGTAGGTGGCACCCACCGCGCCGTCCACCACGCGGTGATCACAGGAGAGCGTCAGCGTCATCCGCTGGCCGATGACAATCGCATCCCCCCTGACCACCGGCTTTTTCACGGTGGCGCCGACGGCGAGGATGGCGGCGTTGGGCGGGTTGATGATCGCGCTGAAGCGCTCGATGCCCATCATGCCGAGGTTGGTCACGCAGAAGGTGCCACCGGTGAAATCCGCCGGGGCGAGCTTCTTGTCCTTCGCGCGCTTGGCGAGCGAGCGGACTTCGGCGCTGATGGCGGTCAGCGTCTTCGTCGGGGTGTCGCGGATGACCGGCGTGATGAGGCCGTCCTCGATGGCGACGGCGAACGAAATGTGCACCCCGGCCGGCTGGCGGATGGCATTCCCGGCCCAGGAACCGTTGACCGCGGGGACCCGCACGAGCGCGGCCGCGGCGGCCTTCAGGATGAAATCGTTGACGGAGATCTTTGGCGCGTCAGGCGGTTGGGCGGCGTTGTGCTGGGCGCGGAGCTCGAGCAGCGGGCCGGCGTCGACCTCGATGTCGAGGTAGAAATGGGGGATGGTGGTCTTCGACTCGACCAGGCGCTTCGCGATGATCGCGCGCATGTTCGAGACGGGCACGAGCACCGAACCGTCGTCGGGCACAGCGACCGGCGCAACTGGGGCGGGTGCCGGCGGGGCGGCGAGGGCGCCGAGGATGTCGGCCCGGACGATGCGGCCGCCAGGGCCGCTGCCGGCGACAAGCGCGGCGTCGACGCCCTTTTCGGCGGCGAGCTTCCGGGCGAGCGGGGAGATCTTCAGGCGGCCGGTCGAAGTGAGGGATTGCGGAGTGCGGATTGCGGAGTGCGGAATGGTGGTGGCCGCGGCGGGCGGCGTGCTGCCGGTGGCGAACGGCAGGGTGGGGGCGGTAAACAGCGCGGGCGCCGGGGCGGCCTTGGCGGCCGGGGCGGTCTTTACGGGGACGGCGACGGTTTCGCCGGGTTGACCCACGGCGCAGAGCGGCTCGCCGACCTGGACCTGGGAGCCGCCGGGGCAGAAGATCTTCAGCAGGGTGCCATCAAAGAAGCACTCGAGCTCCATCGTGGCCTTGTCGGTCTCGACCTCGGCGAGCATGTCGCCGGACTTCACGGCCTCACCCTCCTGCTTGAGCCATTTGACCAGCGTGCCCACCGTCATGGTGTCGCTGAGCTTCGGCATGTCGATGATTTGGGCCATGGGAGAAGAGTAGTGAGTAGCGGGTAGCGAGGAGCGAGTAGAAAGGCGAAAGTGAGTGGCGGTTGGCGGATGCTCGCTACCCGCTACTGGCTGCCCGCTACTGTTGCGAGCGCGGCCTCGATGATGCGGCGGGCGTTGGGCAGCTGCTCGGCCTCGACCGGCGGGCTGTAGATCGCGGGCGCGTCGATGGTGCAGAGGCGGGCGATTGGGCCGTCGAGGTCGTCAAAGGCCTCGTGCTGGATCATGTAGGTCAGCTGGGCGCCGACACCGCAGAAGGGCTTCTGCTCCTCGACCACCAGCACCCGGTGGGTCTTGCGGACGGACGCGAGCACCGTGTCGATGTCGAGCGGCCGGATGGAACGCAGGTCGACGATCTCGACGGAAAGGTTGTGCTCCTTCTGCAGCACCTCGGCGGCGGCGAGGGACAGGATGACGGGACGGCCGTAGGTCACGATGGTGAGGTCGGTGCCGGCGCGCTTGACGTCGGCGAGACCGAGCGGAATGAGGTATTCCTCGGCGGGCACCTCGCCTTTGTCGCCGTAGAGAATGGTGTTCTCAAGGAACATGACCGGGTCGTTGTCGCGAATGGCGGACTTGAGGAGGCCCTTGGCGTCGTAGGCGGTGGACGGGACGACGACCTTCACACCTGGGTGGCTGGCGAGGACGTTCTCCGGGGTGTGCGAGTGGGTGGCGCCGACGTTGGTGCCGCCGTTGGCCGGGCCGCGGATGACGATGGGGCAGTTGATCTGGCCGCCGGACATGTAGCGGACGTTGGCGGCGTTGTTCAGCACTTGGTCGAAGGCGACGGAGTAGAACGACCAGAACATCAACTCCATCACGGGCCGGATCCCGAGCATCGACGCGCCGAGGCCGAGACCGATGAAGCCGGCCTCGCTGATGGGCGTGTCGACGATGCGCTTGGGGCCGAACTTCTCAAGGAGCCCCTCGGTGACCTTGTAGGCGCCGTTGAACTGGGCGACCTCCTCGCCCATGACGACGACGTTGGGATCGCGGGTGAGTTCCTCGGCGAGGGCGTGGCGGATGGCTTCGCGGTAGGTGATCAGTGGCATGAAAAAGTGAGGAGCGGGTAGTGAGGAGCGGGTAGTGAGCAGGGTAAAGGCGGCCGTAGTTGTGGGATCGGATGCTCGCTACGCGCTTCTCGATGCTCGCTCCTGGTTAGTTGAAGAAGAGCCGGCCTTGGGATTTCCGCTCGGCGGGATTGTCCGTCTCCCAGTAGACGTCCTGCTGGATGTCCGCGACGGTCGGGAAGGGGCTGGCCTCGGCGAAATCTGCGGCATGGTCGGACTCGGCCCGGGCCTCGGCGTCGATCGATTCGGTTAGGGCGTCGTCGAGCACGCCCTCGGCGCGAAGCGCGGTCTGGAAGACCTGGAGCGGATCCTTGGTCCGGCGGTACTCCTCGATCTCGCCCTTGGTGCGGTAGGTGTTGTCCGGGTCGGCGACCGAGTGGCCGCGGTAGCGGTAGGTGTCGATCTCGACCGTGCTCGGGCGCGAGCGCTCGCGGGCGAGGGTGAGGAACTTGTCCATGGTGGCGCGCACCTCGTAGACATCGTGGCCGTTGCACTGGCCCCACGGCATGTCGTAGCCCTCGGCGCGCTTGGCGAGCTCGCCGGCGGAGGAGCGCTGCTGGCTCGTGCCCATCGAGTAGCCATTGTTCTCGATGACGAAGACGATTGGCAGCTCCCAGAGTGCGGCGAGGTTGTAGGCCTCGTGGACGGCGCCTTGGTTGACGGCGCCGTCGCCCATGAACGCCATCACGGCGCCCTTCAGGCCGCGGTACTTGAGGGCGTAGGCCAGGCCGGTGCCGAGCGGGATCTGGCCGCCGACGATGCCGTGGCCGCCCCAGTAGTTGCGCGCCGGGTCGAAGAAATGCATCGAGCCGCCCTTGCCCTTGGAGCAGCCGGTGACCTTGCCGTAGAGCTCGGCCATCAGCGGCGGCAGCTCCATCCCGACGGCGATGGCGTGGCCGTGGTCGCGGTAGGCGGTGATGACGTGGTCGTTTTTTCCCATCAGCGAGCAGCAGCCGGCGGCGACGGCTTCCTGTCCGATGTAGAGGTGGAGGAAGCCGCCGATCTTCTTGGCCTGGTAGGCGCGCAGGCTGCGCTCCTCAAAGCGGCGGATGCGCACCATCGTGCGGTAGAGGCCGAGCTTCTGGCCGCGGTCGAGGGCGGCGTTGATCGGGGCCTGGCGGTGGTCGGCGCTCGGGGCGCTGGCTTCGTCCTTCATTGCGGGATGCGGCGGTGGTCGGTGGCGGTTCAGGGAGGCGTGGAGGCCGGGAGTGTTTGTGCCCGGGAGGGGAAATCAAGTGTTGTTTCGCCGGCCCGGGCCGGCGTCCCCGGCATGATCTCCTCGAATTCCACCCGCAGCGGCTGGCCGGGATGGCAGTCCGCCTTGAGCGCGACGAAGCCATCCCGATGCCGGTCGTAGACCGGCCAGAGCGCGGTCCGGTCCGTGTCGGGGATCGGCAGGGCGTCGATGGCGGCCCGGGTGAAGAAGCCGAAACGCCCCTCCGCCATCGCCGGTGGCAGCCCGGCCACCGGTTTGGTGCAGCAGAAAAGAAACAGCAGCCAGTGCGCGTCGCCCTCGTAGGCCTTTTCGGCGATCATCCCGAACAGATGCAGATCGGCCGCGGTGATGACGTGGCCGGTCTCTTCCCGCGTCTCGCGCACGGCGCACTCATGGGGCGATTCGCCCCGCGCCGTCTCCACCTTGCCCCCAAGGGGGCTCCACACGCCGAGGTTCGGCGGCTTGGCGCGCAGCAGGAGCAGCAGCTCGCCGCTGTAGTTTTTAACGAATACAAGCACCGCCGTCTTGTGCGGCAGCGGGGGGGCGGGGCTCTCGGACGGGGCGGGCATAAAATAGTTCCGGTTGGTGAATTTTTAACGTGACCTTGGTTCGGCAAAGCGCCAAGCTGGCAAGAATGTTCCCCTGCATTAAGCCCTTTGTTTCCCCCCTGCAATGCTCACTTGCCCTGTTGCTGCTGACCGTTCTGCCTGCGCGGGCCCAGCCGGCCGCCGCCGAGAGCGATGTGGAGGTCACCAGCGTGCACTTCAGCCCCGTGCCCGCGCCCTCCGGCGCCCTGACCAAAAACAACTGGTTGGAGGTGAATGTCGAGGTCAACGTCAAGGCGACGCCGGCCACCCAGGAGAACCGGAACTTTCTCAACCGGGTCAAGATGACGGTCACCCTCGGCTTCCAGGTCACCGTGGACAAAAACAAGCTCTCCTTCTACCGGGCCTCGGCCGAGGCCGTCTCCCTTGAGGTGGGCCGGAGCAATTTCCGTTTTTACGTGCCTGGCGAGATCGTCAAGCGCGACAGCCTAGCGGGGGAGGCCAAGTATTACGCCGTCGAGCTGGCGGTCGGGGGCAAGGCACTCACGCCGCAAAAGTCCAACTACTCGACTAGCTCCATTCCCAATCTCCAGACCTTTCTGTCCAAAGCGGCGGGTGATTCCTCGAGCAACGACGGCATAATGCTGCCGCAGTTCCTCACCGGTTACGCCTTCGACAACAACCGTCCTTCCCCGACGATTGTCCGGCCGGAAGCCATGGCAAAATAATTTCTCAAATTCTGCTTGCTGCCATCGGGCAGTTCTGAAATCGACATCCTTCCCCTTTCCCCATGTCTTCTTCCCGCGTTTTTGCCGTTGATAGTGGCGCCGGCCATGTTGCCAGCGGTGTCTTCACCGCCGACAAGGGCGGTCGTCTGACTCTGGAGCAGTTTGCCCTCGAGTCATTCAACCCCGATTCCACCCTGGAGGAGCAGTGGAATCAGGCGGTCTCCCAGTCCATTGCCCCCGCGCTCAAACGCGAAAAGATGGCCGGCGCCGCCACCGTTTCCCTGCCGGGGCATCTCACGCTGACCAAGTTTGTCAAGACCCCCGCGGTCGAAAAGGCGAAGCGCGACAAGATCATCCAGTTTGAGGCCCAGCAAAACATCCCGTATCCGCTGGAGGAGGTCGTCTGGGACAAGCAGATCGTATCCGACGACGGGCTCGATCTTGAGGTTCTCCTTGGCGCCGTGAAATTGGACGTGGCCGAGGGGCTCTGTGCTGCACTCGAGCAAGCGGGCGCTTCCGTCGAGGTGATCGCTCCTTCCGCCCTGGCGCTTTTCCGTGCCTTCAAGTACAATTATCCGGATGCGGCCGACAGCGTTCTGGTTCTCAACATCGGGGCTCGCTCCACCCACCTGCTTTTCATCGACAAGCAGCGGTTCTTCGTCCGCACCATCGTGCTGGCCGGCAACACCGTCACCCAGGCCATCGCCGAGGAAATCAAGCAGGATTTCACCCACGCCGAATCCATCAAACTGCAGGTGCTGGGCGGACAGAGCGATCTGCCGGAGACCTCGCCGTCCCGTCTCGCGGTGACGAATGCCGTCCAGGCTTTCACCAGCCGCCTTCAGCTTGAAATCACCCGTTCCACGGTGAACTACCGCCGGCAGTATGGGGCCGAGCAGCCCGCTTGCGTCTATGTCGCCGGCGGCGGTTCGCTCATACCGGATTTTCCCGCCACCCTGGCCGACAAGATTAAAATTCCGGTCGAGCGTTTTGATCCGCTGCGCAAGGTGGAGATCTCCAGCAACGCTTCTTCCGCCAAGGCTTACTCCGCGGTGCTGGCCGACTTGGTGGGTCTCGCCACCCGGCTCACCAACACTGCCGAAGCCCCGTTCAATCTCCTGCCACCGTCCATCGGGCAGGCCATCGCCTTCCGCCGGGAACAGCCCTTTTATGTTGCCGCCGCCGCATTAGTGGTGGTCGCGCTGGCCGTGCCGATCCTTTATTATCACGACGTGGTTTCCACGGCCCGGGCCGCGGAACAGGATCTGGAGGTCACGCTGACTCCTCTGCGCAGCCTGAAGTCCGCCAACGACGCGAATTTGGAAAAAATCGCCGAGGCCGGAAAGCAAATTACCGGCATTCAGGGTGTGGCCGAGTCCAAGTCGAATTGGATCAACTTTTTCACCGACGTGCAGAACCGTTTGGTGAAGGTCGAGGACGTCTGGCTCGACAAATTGCAGGTCCTGCGCCCTCCAACAGCCGAGGAACTGGCCGCCGAAGCCGCGGCAGCTGCCTCCTCCTCTCCCGATGGGACTCCCACCGCCGCCCCGACTGTGCCGCCACTCCGTCTCAGCCTCTCCGGGCATCTGCTCGATCGGAAGAATCCGGACCAGAAGGTGAGTCAGGAATCCTTTGCCCGGGTGAAAGATTTGCTGAAAAGTATTGGCGAATCCCAGTTCATTTCCGCCGTGGAGAATGAAACATTTAACAGTGACCAGCCCGGCATCCTGAGCTTTGAATTCATTCTGGTGGTCAATCCCAAGAAACCGCTCTGACCAGCTTTCCCCCTTCCATGGCCAGCTTCAAGTCCCACCCCGTTTTCTACTCCATGCTCATCGCCTGTGGCGTCGTTGCCCTGGGTGAAGCTTATCTGATCTATGCCAGCTACGGATCGCAAAAAACCGAGCTCAAGCGGCTAGCAGATAAACAAAACGAACTGAAAGGTTTGTTCGAGACGGCCCCCTCGCCCAACGTGGAGAATAAAAAGGCCATCGAGGAGGATTTCACCCACACGGACGCGGAACGCAACAAGATGGTCGCCATGCTGCAGGGCAGCGGAGACTTTGCTGCCAATCTGCACAGCTCCATACCGCCGGCTGCTTCCATGGACGCTTACTTCAAGATCAATCAGTTCGTGGAGGGTATGCGCAACAAGATGCAGGAGGCTCACATTGCGATCAAACCCGATGAACGTTTTGGCTTTTCCGACTATAGCAGTCATGGCCCGGTCACGGAACTCATTCAGCAGGTGGATTACCAGCGTCAGGTTGACGAATATATTCTGAATGCCTTGGTCGCTGCCAGTCCCAAGGATCTGGTTTCAGTTCAACGGGAGCAACCGATGACCAAGGCCGCCCTTGCCGCCCGTGATGCGGCAATTGCCGCCGCCAAGGCCAGCGGTCAGCCGCTGCCAACGTCGGATTCGGATCATGCGGAAGGTGATATTTTTTCAGTGGATAGCCGCATCACCGCCCGCGTCCAGGGCTTCGTCGATACTATTGGTTTTCGGATTACTTTTGAAGGGCAGACCGAGTCACTCCGGCTATTTCTCAACAAGATATCCAGTTTCGAGTTGCCCTTGGTCGTGCGCAGTGTGGAGGTTGAACCAGCCAGTGTTCTGGATGCTTCGGCAGCTGCCCCCTCCAGCAGTGCGACCACCCCCAAGCCTATCGTCGATAACCTCCCCTCCAAATTTACGGTTACGGTCGAGTACATCGATCTCGTAACCGCCCCGAAAGCCGAAGCCGCCCCCGCCGCCAAAGCCGAAGCCGCCCCGACTCCCTGACATGGTCGCGAAATTATACGCCAAACCCCTTTGTGTCACTGCGTTCCTGCTTGTGCTGGCAGCAGCCGGTTGGTTCATGGTGCATGAAAAGTCCAAGCTCGCCCCGACGTTCAAGGCCCCCACTGCCGGGGGTCCTCCTGCGGCTTATGCCGTGGCCGGACTGACGGCGCCTACGGTGCTGACTTCAGATTGGAAAGCCCCCGGTCCGGAATCGGCCGGCCCCGAATGGTTCTTTCAGGTCTTTACGCCACCAAAGATTTATTACACCAATGGGCAGTTTAGTGTCGAAATTCCGGACCATTTCGTTGCTCCAACCCCACCGTTTGGCGTCGAATTGGTCGCCATCAAGCCCGATCTGTTTCGGCTTCAGGTGGTCGGCTTTTATCTCGATAATGGTGTGGCGGTTGGCACCTTCACAAACATGCTGACCGGGGATACTTTTCTGGGCCAGGCCGGCTTGGCCGTACCTGATTTGGATCTGACCATCCGTGATTTCGCCATCAAGGATGCGCCGGTTCCAGGGCTCCCGCCTGACAACGATCTCACCGAGCCCGCGGGCTTCTCCAACGTCGTCGATAGTAAAACCGGTACGGTCACTTTGATCAGCACCCAGAGCCGGGTGGTCAACGGCAGCCCGTTCGCTGTGTTCAAGATTATCGCCGGTGACCGGATGGGTGAGTTGATTCAGGACGTCAAGGAGGGTGGCACCTTCAAAGTCGGCGACTCAACCTTTACCATCGGTGAGGTGAAGGAAACACCCATGCAGGTGGTTGTCACCAAGGTTTCCCCCGCCATCAAGGATGGCACTCCTGACACCCAAACATTGACTCCTGGTTCGGCCAAGACCAACAACGCTGCCACCAAAACGCCAGCCGGTGCCACCAAACCCTCTGACAGCGTTAAGCCCAAGACGCCGTAATCCTATTGTCTTTCCGACCAAGCAAACTCTACTGAAACAACACCCCATCTCCCTGACCTACCTCCTGTGAAGATCCCTTCCCTAATGAAAAAGATCCCGCTACCCAAATCACTCCTTGTGTTGCTGGCGGCCCCGGCCCTGCTGGCGCTGGCCTTGCCCGCAGGACGACTGCTCGCCCAGAGCCCGACCGACACCAAGATCAGCTTGACCGCTGAGGCCTTGCATGCACGCGACAGCGGTGATCTAGTCACCGCGAAGAAAGATTTTGAAGCCTTGCTGGCCATGTCGCCGGGCGACGCTCAGATCAAACGCCTCTTGGATGGGGTCAACGCTTCTATCGCCGCCCAGTCCGCCAAGGAAGAAAAGGCGGCCAAAGCGGCGGCAGCTCAGGCGGCCAAGCAGGCTGAAAAGGACGCAGCCGCCAAGGCCGCGGCGGAAGCCAAGGCCAAGGCCGCGGCCGAAGCCAAGGTAGCAGCCGAAGCCAAAGCCAAGGACGATACTTTTCTCAAAGAGGTGAATGACCTGCTCTTGGAGAACAAGACCGTTGAGGCCAAATCGGTCGTTGATGAATACGCCAAGTCCATGCCGGACAGCCCCGCAATTGCCGTGGCCAATTCGGCAATTGAGCACAATGAGCTTCATCCGGTGATGCAGCCGATCGCCAAGGTCGATCCCAAGTATTTGGATCAACAAAAGGAAGCGGCCCGTCTGGCGGTCATCGGTCGGAGCGAATATCAGGCCGGCGATATCGCCGGGGCCCAGGAAACGTTCAAGCAGCTGGAGGCCTTCGATTCGAACAATCATGAGGCCAAATACTGGCTGACGCAAATCAGTCAGCAAAAGAAGATCACAGCCGAGCTCACCCATGATCAGGTTGTCAATGAAATGATCCAGCGCGTGGCCGATGATTGGAACAATCCGAGCCCCAAGGCGGAGAAGGCACCGGAAGTGGATCAAGTGAGCGTGCAGATGTCGGCCGAACTCAGCAAGAAACTCGACGGCATCCTCGTCCCTTCGATCACGTTCAACAATCTCGAAATCTCCAAAGTCATCAAGGCCTTGGGTGATACCTCGGAACGCCTTGACGTGAATCCTCGGGAAGGGACGGGCAAAGGGGTCAATTTTGTCCTTAATGACACCACCGCGAAAAATCCAACGGTCACCGTTTCTCTTCGCAATCTGTCTTTGAAACGTGTCTTGGAGATCATCTGCAAACAAATCGGCTACTCATTCGAATTTCAAAAGGATATTGTGGTGGTTCAACCCACGGGCGATCCGACTGGTGTCGGCCTGGAAACCGAGTCCTTTCCTGTGACCAAGCAGACGGTGTCACGCATGACCCAGGCCAGCGGCGGTGGTGCCTCGGCCGCCCCTGCGGGCGATGCTTCAGCAACGGCGGCGGCGGGGGCTGCTCCGGCCGATCCTTTTGCGCCAGCAGGCGCGGCTTCCACGGCGGCGGCCGCTCCTTCCGGAGATGTGGCTGAGGCCATGAAGGGCTTCCTGCAGAATGCGGGTGTCAACTTCACCGACACCCCCCATGCCAGCCTGGCCTATGACGGTTCCAGCATCATCGTGAACCAGACCCAGAAGAACTTGGATCGCATCCGGGACATTCTCAAGCGCTATAATGACGTCAAGCAGGTCTCCATTGAGGCCAAGTTCATCGAGGTGATTGATGGTGATTTGAACGAGATGGGGGTTAACTGGACTGTCACCCGCAATAATGACACGATTGCGACAACTGGACGCACGCTTGCGGGTGCGTTTTCATCCAGCACTGGGGCAAGCAATACGGGTATCTTGGTTGCTCAGCCTGCGACTAACACCAACAGCGTGACAATCGTAACGACTACTCCTCAGACTCCTTCTCCGTATCCGGCGAGCCAGCCCATCGTTTTGCCCATTATTTTGAATCCGCCCACCCTGCCCAACGGGATCAATCTCGGACTTAACTCAACGGCATTGGGTACGTTGAATCACACCATCGGCACTTTTGACGTGCAGGCAGAGGTTCGCGCGCTTTCGCAGAAAACCGGTTCTGAATTGCTGAGTTCGCCGTCCGTGACGGTGCTTTCCGGCAATCCCGCCAGCATCACCGTGGGTCAGGAACTGCGTTATCCACAGTCGTATGGGCAGGCTCAGCTGACCACCGGCAATGGTGGCGGTGTCGGCTTTGTCTCCGGCACGCCCCAGGAGTTTACCGTCCGTGCGATTGGCGTTGAGCTTAAGGTCACGCCCACGGTCGAGGAAGACGATTACAGCATCAGCCTCGATCTCACCCCTCGCGTGACCGAGTTCGAGGGCTTTGTCGAATACGGTGGCCCCAACATGGCAGCCAGTTCCGGTTCGGTCATTCAAGCTCCTTCGGGCTACTTCCAGCCGATCTTCTCCACCCGGGAAATCACCACCAAGGTGACCATCTGGGACGGGGCGACATTGGTGATGGGCGGGCTCACCCGTGAGGAACGCAAGAAAATTAGTGATTCTGTTCCCGTGCTGGGCGACATTCCCTTCCTGGGCCGCCTCTTCCAGACCAAGTCTGAAGCCACCCAGAAATCCAATCTGATGGTTTTCGTCACTGCAAACTTGGTCAGCCCCGGTGGTTCGCTCAAGAAGCAGGATCTCAAGGGTGTTCCGCGTGGCACAACCTTCCAGAGTCCGTCTTTCCCGACTCCGGGCGGGGTTGAAGATCGCGTTCCTGCTACCACCAAGTAATCGACTGCCAGGACAGGTGGCCTGTCTGGCCTCAAAAGTTATCAATCCTGTTTTATTTCGGCCGTCGCACCCGCCAGGGTGCGGCGGCTTTTTGTTGGCCGCACCACAGAGGCAAGATGTGGGCACAATGTCATTTACTGTGGGTTTAGTGCCGACCCCGGGAATGGATCTGGCAGTTCAAAATGAAGATTGCCCGCGAGCAGGAAGATGATCGCGCGGAAGTTGCGGATGGAGCGGAA
>CAIQQB010000129.1 GCA_903873805.1 uncultured Opitutia bacterium
ATTCAAGCCATCAAGGCGGACGCACGCGGCTTCCGTCGCTTCGCCAATTACCGCGTCCGCATCCTCTTCTTTTGTGGCAAGCTTGACCTCAGCCTCCATTCGCCATCAGCTCAAACCCACACGATTTCCTGAAGAACCATTTTTTCCGTGTGCGGACGGTTACGCAGGACGGACGCATTGTGAGTGCCCTTTACGGCAAAATGAAAGGCGGATTTTATATCAGTCCCGATGCCTCCAACCACGGTTTCATTGAGTTCACTTATTACCTCAATCCCACCCCTCTCGACCGGAACATGGAGTGGGATCCGAAGCGGAATCTGTTTACCGGGCTGAGTTTTGAGGAAACGCCGCGGGATCCGTGATCTTCGGCCAACCTGGTGGAACGACAGCACGCCGGACCGAGGATGGTTGCGGTTGGTTTGGCTGTAGCCGGGGTCGTTGACCCCGGTGCCTGGGTCTGACAAACCACGATCCCCGGGGTCAGCGACCCCGGCTACAGTTTCTGAAAGGCTCCGAGCTCGCGGGAGGGCTCACTATTTGGACGAATCCAAGTCCAGCATGTCGTCGGGCCAGCCGGTGCTCAGCACGGTTTCCTTTTCGCCCTGGCGCAAGACCAGCTCGAGCTTGCGGGCGGGGGGCTGGCCGTCCTTGTCGGGCATCCGCCGCACCAGCGTGATGGCACCGTCGCTTCGCCAGACCGGAGCGCCCTGCAGGAACTTGTCCTTCACCCCCGGCTGCAGTTCCTTCACGTCTCCGGTGGCCAGCGTGAGCACCGTCACCTGGCCGTTCATCGAGCCGAAGAGCACCTGTTTTTCATCCGGGCTCACCTCGTAGAACGCCAGCATCGGCGGCAGGTCGGGTTCCTTGCTGCGCGGAATCAGCCGGACCAGCGTGGCCTGCCGGGCGGGATCGTAGGCGAAAAGTTGCTCGTGCTGCTCGTTGTAATCCTCTCCCGTGATCGGCAGGGTCAGCTCGGAGGCGTTGAACAGAATCCGTCCGTCGCGCAGACAGCGCACCCGGCAGCTCTGACTGAACAGGCCGCCACCCACAGTCTTGGACTCGCTGGCGACTGCGACCTGCCCGTGTTCGTCGATGACCATACGCTGGACCAAGCCGCCCAGGAGGATGTCATCCTTGTCGTTCTTGCTACCAATGGCCTTGAAATAGACGAGCGTCCGGCCGTCGGCCGTCCAGTCGGGAAAGGTATTGACCTGCTCTTCCACCGTGGCCGGCTTGCTGCCGTCCATCGCCACCACCCCAAGCCGCAGGGGCTTCTCCTCGCCGGCGTTGTAACCGGGGTCGATTTCGGCGGTGAAGGCGACGGCCCGGTCGCCCGGCGCCACGCGGATTTCATGCACCCCGCCCAGCCCCTGATAGAGTACCTGGCCGGTCGCGAGTTTGTCACCGTCGACGCGGACCAGAATGAGTTCGTGCACATCCACGGTTTCCTTGGTCAGGTTTTCCCAGTCGGTGGCGCTGAGCTTGGCCTTGAGGGCGTCGCTGTAGCGTGCCCGCAGGACGAGGTTGACGCCCAGGGCATGATCCAACGAGTCCCAGCTGACGTCGCCTTGAAAAATCTTCCAGGCCTTCTCGGCTTTGGCGACAACGGCGGCTGCATTCTCGTCGCCGAGCAGCCGTTGGATGACGGCCCAGTCGCCGATCTTCTGCACCCGGGCCACCACCAACTGTTGGGAGTCGCCCAGCCAGGCCACCCGGTAGGCTACGGGAATCAGCACCGGGGAAAGTTTGCCGGTCGCATCGCACAACCGGAGACCCTGTTCGGGATAGATGACCGCGCCACGGGTTGCATCCGGTGACCAGACGATGATTTTTTCGAGGCAACCCGCGAGCAGCAGGAAAGCGACCACCAGCGGCAACAGGGCAAGGCGGGCGAGACGATGGGGAGGGATGGTTTTCATGATTTGTCTCCAGGTGATTCCAAGCGGGGCATTTTGAAGGGGGAGGTCCAGTGCAGCGGCAGCCGGTTCGTGGCGGGGGCGGCGGCTTGGTGGCGCGCTTCAGCCTCGACGCGGGTGAGCGACCAGAAGGGGCCGGCGGTGGTTGCCCTCGCGGGTGCGGCGGCCACCGGAGCGAAGGCGATGGTCTGGGCGGTGCTGGTCGCCGGGGCGGGCGGCCGGCCGTGAAACTGCCAGCCAAGGGTGAGCCCGAGGGCCAGCACGGCGGCGAATTTGAGAAGCTCGCGGGTGTACTCGCGCGACGCAGGAGCCGGGCGCGTGAACAGGGCGTCCGGAACGGGCGGGAGTGTACCGGCCGTCGTTACGGGCAGGGCGGACTGCGCCTGCCGCACGGTGGCAGTGAATTCGCGGGCCGCGGCTGCGGCCGCCGGATCGCCGGCCAGGTGCGCATCAAGGAGCTCAGCCACGCCGGGGGGCAGTTCGCCAAGGCTGCGGTCGATCAGGAGGGCTTCAAGGTCTGTGGGTTTCATGTCAAATGGAAGGGTTCAGGGGTGCACCACCAGGCAGGCCGGATGGGGGCTTGAAGATGTAGGCGGGGTGCCCTCACCCCGCAGGG
>CAIQQB010000130.1 GCA_903873805.1 uncultured Opitutia bacterium
CTCAATGCCCTTCAGGGCTTCCAAGCCGACCCGGGCTTTCAGATCGGGACTGTGCTGACGTCGTTTCTTTGACATAGGGATCGTTGTGCTGACTTTGGGTTAACGATCCGACCTGTCCAGTTTCCGGGGACCACCTCAGGTCCTCTTGGCGCCGCGTTTGAGTAAGAGCTTTACCAAGGGTACATCGGGTTCGATTACGGCGCGCATCAGTACCGTCGTGCCGGATGAATCTTGGGCATCTATCGTCGCCCCCTTTTCGAGCAGAAAATCGGCGAAGTCCGGATTCAGATTTCCCGCAGAGTAATAGAGCGCCGTCCTGCCGTTGTTGTCTTTGGCATTGATATTCAAGCCGCGATTCAGGAGCAGACGTGCGCCTCCAGTGTTTGCATTCCGTGCCGCTTCCATCAGGGGCGTTATGTTCTGCGCATCATTCCTAAGCGGGTCCGCACCTAACTTAAGGAGGAGAGCCACCATTTCTTCTCCTCGCGCCCAGTGCAGTGGGCCACCTCCGAGAACGTCCGAAGCTTTATTGAGATCATTTCCTTCCTTCACCAAGGCTTCAACCTGCGCACGATCGTCTCTGTGGATGGCCTGCCATAAATCAGCATTGTTCGAGATTTCTGCAGCTCGGCAAAACGCCAAAAGGGCCAGCCAAGCCATGGCAAACTTCTGTATTTGGCTCATGCGAAAGAAGAACATCCCCGGGGCTCCAAAAGCAAGGGTGCCTTGGGAGCGGTGACTTCAGGCCCGCATGCTGGCAAGGCGCAAACCTTCCAGTCGGGCCAGTTTGAGCGCACGCGCATCGAAGCTCCAGAAGGTGTCGCAGCCCAGCAGCAGCGCGGCGGCGACATGCAGCAAATCGTAGGTGCGGAAGCCGTGTCGGGCGGTGTGCCGCAGCGCGAGCGCCTCGGCCTGCCGTTCGAACTCGGTCTCTGGCAGTCGCACCGGCCGCAGGAAGGCCTGCACCGCCAGGTCCTCCCGGAAGGTCGCGAGCGCGATCGCCGCCTGCTCCGGCGTGACTCGGGTGTGGCCCGGATGCTGGCCGACAAAAACATGGAGTTGGAGCGCGTTGGCGAACTCAATCCGGTTCAGCCAGCTCACCGGGATAGGCGCGGTTTCTCCGCGGCGGGCTGCGTCGGCCCAAGTGTCGGCGGTCAGGCTTTCATCCAGCGTCAAATAGAGCCGGGTGAAAAAGTTGGTGTCGGCGTAAGGCTTCATTCCCCGCGCAGCATCTGATCCACCCTTGCGGTCTGAGACTTGGACAGCGCCTTGGGGAAGAGTTTGCGCCGACGGGCGGCGAAGTCGGGAATGGACGTGATGAAGCGGGCGGGCGCGGCTTCCGGCTGGATCCGATACGCGCGGCCGTCGCGGTGGCGGATGCGCGCCTCGCCGTCCCGGTCACAGGCGGCCAGGACGGTGGCGGGCGAACGGTCGAGCTCGCGGACGGTAAAGGTTTTCATGTCCGACATCATGTCGGCGTCGGGCCAACTGGCAAGCCGGGAAAAGGTCAGCCGCAGAGCCGGTCCGGCGTCGGGTCCCCCCCGTTCACTTCGTCGCGAAGAGCTCGGCGATCACGTCTTCCAGGGGGACGTCCTCGATCGTGATGTCGGCCACCGGGCCGGTCGTCAGGATCTCCTGCGAGACCGCCACGATGTTCTCGCCCGGCACCCGCACGGTGAACTTGCCGTCGGCGTCGCGCGTCGTCGCGCCATGGGACGACGTCCAGTTCTCCGGAAACGCGCCACCGCCGGAACCCGCGGCCAGCGCCGGCTCGAAGCGGACGATCTTCTTCCGGCTGCCCGAGGCGTTTTCCAGGCGGTCGAGCGCGCCGTCGTAGATTTTTTTGCCCTTGTTGATGACGATGACCCGTTCGCAGAGTTCCTTGATGTCGGCCATGTAGTGGCTCGTGAGCAGGATGGTCGTGCGGTAACGGCGGTTGTAGTCGCGCAGGAAACCGCGCACCGCCCGCTGCGAGATGATGTCGAGCCCGATGGTCGGCTCGTCGAGGAACAGCACGCGCGGCCGGTGGAGCAGCGCGGCGATCAGTTCCATCTTCATGCGCTCGCCGAGGGACAGCTCGCGCACCATGACGTTGAGCTTGGGGCCGACGCCGAGCAACTCGACGAGCTCGTTGAGCGTCTGCTGATACTGGTCGGCGGGCAGGCCGTAGATGTGGCGGAGGAGGAGAAACGACTCCTGCGCGGGCAGGTCCCACCAGAGCTGGTTCTTCTGGCCGAGCACGAGGGCGAAGATGCGGCGGTAGGCGTTCTCGCGCTTGGTCGGGTCGAAGCCCGCGACCCGCGCGGTGCCGCTGGTCGGGTAGATGAGGCCCGAAAGCATCTTGAGTGTGGTCGTCTTGCCGGCTCCGTTGGGTCCGAGGAAGCCGACGAGCTCGCCCTCGGCGATGTCGAACGTGACGTCGTCGGCCGCGCGGGTCTCCTCAAACTGGCGGTGGAACAGCCCGCGCACGCCGCCCCAGAAACCGGGCTGCTTCTTGTAGGTGCGGAAAACGCGGGTGAGGTTGCGGACTTCAATCATGGCCGGAAGGATTCAGGAGTCGGGAGACAGGAGCCAGCCGAAAGGCGGCGGGCTCGTGGCCGGCTTGCGCGGCGGAGCGCGTTGACCTCAACGCGCTGGGAGCATCACTGGTCCGCCGGCAGGCCCGACAGCGAGGCATCCTCGAGCTCCCGCAACTCCGCAACCGAGAGCCGCACAGCGAGTCCGGCGATGGTGTCGTCGAGCTGCGCGTGGGTGCGACAGCCGACGATGGGCACGACGGGAAACGGGCGCGAACGCACGTAGGCCAGCACGATGGCGCTGGGGTTGACCTGTTTTTCCCGGGCGAGCCGGGCGACGATCTGGCCCGCGGCGAGATTGGGTGGGGTGTAATAGTCGCTCTTGGCGAGATCGGCGGCCCGGCGGTCGGGCGGGAGCGCGAGCTTGGAGAAAAAGCCGTTCGCCTGGGAGGTGTAGGGCAGGACGGCGAGCCCGGTTTCGCGGTGGAAGCGCCAGGCCTCGGCATCGAATTTCACCAGACCGAGGATGGTCGACGGCTTCGCCTGCTGGCAGCCGAGGCTCCAAAAAGGCTGGTTGGCAACGAAGCCCTGCTGGCCGGTCGCGCGGGCGTGGGCGTTGGCGGTGCGCAGGCGGGCGGCGGTCCAGTTCGAGGCCCCGAAGGCCCGAATCTTCCCCTCGCGGAGGAACTGGTTGAGCACGTCGATAAAGTGCGCGACCGGCCGCGTCTCGTCGTCGCGGTGCAGCCAGTAGAGGTCGACCACCTCGGTGCGCAGCGTGCGCAGGCTGCCCTCGAGGTCGTCGCGGATCTCGGCCGCAGAGGTGCGCGGCACGGTGAGCGAATCAATGAACGGATGGGCGCCCTTGGTCGCCACGATCAGCCGGTCGCGCCGGCCGCGGGACTGCAGCCAGTCGCCGAGGATGCGTTCGCTGCGGCGGAACTCGCCGGGCACCCAGTCGGAATAGATGCGGGCGGTGTCGAGAAAGTTGCCGCCGAGCGCGACAAAGCGGTCGAGCAGGGCGAAGCTCTCGGACTCGGTGAGGGTGATCCCAAACGGGACGCCACCGAGGCAGAGGGGCGAGACGGACAGAGCGGTGCCGGGCAGTTGGACGAGTTGCATGGCGGAGTCAGGATTCGTGGCCCAGCCGCGAGTAATCAAGCACGCTGTGGCTAATGTCGCCGGCGGCGAGGGCGGCGCGGTCGGTCAGCGGCTCGGCGGGCGAGAGGTCGTCGCCGAGCCGGAAGACAAAACGGTGCGTGCCGTCGTCCTGGGCGGGGCTGAACAAGCCGGCGACGACCACGCGCGCGGGCACGGTGCGGCGCACGACCGCCGCCGGCGTGCAGCGGAAGGGGAAGTTGACGTTGTGGACGGTAAAGCTCTGCGGGGCGGTGGCGGCGACGAGCGGGGGAACGAGCCGGGCGGCGTGGGCGGCGGAGATGCGCAGCATGGCCAGCAGTTCGGCGTCGGGCCGGCCGCCGGCGTGCATGATGCGGTCGAAGGCCGCGGGCGTGAGGTCCTGCGAAAAGGCCACCGCGGGCAGACCGTGCAGCGCGCCCTCCCAGGCGCCGGCGATGGTGCCGCTGGCGAGGATGAAGCAGAGCGAGGCGTTGAGGCCGATGTTGATGCCGCTGACCACCGCGTCGGGCCGGAGGCCGGCGGGCAGCAGGTGGGCGAGGGCGATATTGACGCAGTCGCTGGGCGTGCCGTCGACGCACCAGGTCGGGCAGCCGAGGCCGCAGTCGGTCACGGCGGACGAGACGGGGCGGTGGCGTGACTTGGCGGCGCCGACCCAGCTCTGCTGGGTTTTGGGCGCGACCACGAAGGTCTCGTGGCCGGACGTGCGCAGGGCGTGCACAAGCTCGTGCAGGAAGAGGGAATCGATACCGTCGTCGTTGGTGACCAGGAGGCGCATGGAAGGGGAGAGGCGGATCAGCGTCCGCGCAGCAGGCAGCGCAGCGTGTCCGCGGGGCCGTGGGTGCGGAGACTTTCCCGCAACAGTCGGAGGTTGAACGTGAGCCGCTGGCGGAGAAAGGCGGTGGTACGACTCGGAACGGACTGGCGCGGCGCCACGCTGTTGATGGTGCTCGGGACGTCGGCGCGGGCGCTGACGGTGTACGGTTCGAGCCCCTGCACGCGGATCCCTGTTTCCCAGGGAAACTGCAGGTCCACGTCGGCCGGGCGGCCGAACGGGATGCGGGTGCGGAGGAGTTTCTCCGCCGCCGCGCGGCTCACCGCCTGCGCGCCGGTCAGGACCGGCGCCTTGTAGTAGTCGACGAGCGCGAACGGGGACAGCGGGAGCTGGCTCACGACCGGCTTCGGCCGGCCGCTGGCGAGTTTCACCAAGTCCCAGCCCGGCGGGAGGGAGGCGAGGGCGGCGAGCGCGGCGGGAAAAGCGGGCTGCAGTTCCAGGTCGTCCTCGAGCACGACGGCGTATGCCCAGTTGCGCTCCACGATCAGCCGCCAGGCGCGCAGATGGCTGATGTAGCAAGCGATTTCCCCCGGCGTCAGCCGCTTGTGGTACTGGCGGCGGTTGAGCATCTCGCTGTAATACTCGGCGAGAACGGCGGGTGGGGTCTGGGCGCCGTCGGTGGCCGGCAACCGCTC
Organism: uncultured Opitutia bacterium; assembly: GCA_903873805.1. Taxonomy (GTDB): domain Bacteria; phylum Verrucomicrobiota; class Verrucomicrobiia; order Opitutales; family Opitutaceae; genus CAIQQB01. Next base: position 5,121 of record CAIQQB010000130.1, read on the forward strand.
AAACGCGAGCCCAAAGCCGGCGAGCTGCTGGCGCATTGCGGCCAGGCGCTCGGGCGAACGGTCCAGATTGATCAGGAGTAGGGGGGCGGCCACGGGTTGGCGCGCATGCTTGGTGCGGTGCGGCCCGAGGCAAGACGGAAGCCGCGCCCGCTTTCCCCTTGCCGGCCGCCGGGGCCGGGCGCGATAGTGCTGGCCCGCCCACCATGCCCGGCCTCCCGCGACTCCGCCTCAAGTTCGCCGATTTCCACGCCGGCTTCGACCCGCAGGACAACTTCTTTGTCCGGCTGCTGCGCCGCCGCTATGACGTCGAGGTGGCGGCCGACGCCCCGTATCTCATCTATGCCCGCTTCGGCTACGATTTTCTCCGGCACGACGGCATCCGCATCTTCTATGCGGGGGAAAACGTCCGCCCCAACTTCGACCTTTGCGACTACGCGCTCGCGTTCGACCACCTTGCTTTCGGCGATCGCTATCTCCGTCTGCCGCTGTACCGGCTTTACGAGGACGCCTATCGCGCGGCCCTCGCGCCGGCCGCGATCCCGGCCGATGCGGCCCAACGGAAGTTCTGCAGCTACGTCGTGTCCAACCGCCGCGTGTCGCGCGCGGATTCCGCGCGGGCGCAGATCTTCCAGAAACTGTCCGCCGTCCGCCGGGTCGAGTCCGGCGGCCGGCAGTTCAACAACGTCGGCGGTCCCGTCCGCGACAAGCTCGCGTTTCTCCGCGGCTGCAAGTTCAACATCGCGTTCGAAAACGCGAGCACGCCCGGTTACACGACGGAGAAGATCATCGAGGCCCGGGCCGCCGGCACCGTGCCGATCTACTGGGGCAACCCGCAGATCGCCGCCGAGCTGAACCCGCGCGCCTTTGTCAACTGCCACGACTTTCCCGACCTCGACGCGGTCGTCCGTCGGGTGCAGGCGCTCGATCGCGACGACGCCGCCTATCTCGCCATGCTGGCCGCGCCGATTTTTCCCGGCGGGACCGAGCCGGCGGAATTGCGCGAGGAGCACCTGCTGGATTTCTTCGGCCACATCTTTGACCAGCCGCCCGAGCAGGCTTTCCGCCGCGTGCGCACGGGGCGCTGGGGCCGGCGCACCGAAAAGGAATACCGGCGCGTGGCCCGGTTTGACCTGAAGTACCAACTGAGCCGGCTCGGCCTGGGCTGAAAACCGCACCGGGGCCGCCTCGCGCGCCCCGCCCGCCCATCCCCGCTCCCGATGCCCGAATTGCTTTCCATCTGCATCCCGACCTACAATCGCGCGGCCTATCTGACGGACCTGCTCGAATCGCTCGCGCGCGAGCACGCGGCCGATCCCTGGGGCGAAGAGGTGGTCGTGCATGTCTCCGACAACGCCTCGACCGACTCCACCCCCGCGGTGGTCGCCGCCTACGCGGCGCGCTTGCCGCTCCGCGCGCTGCGCAATCCCACCAACATTGGCGGCGAACGCAACTTCGCGCGGCTGATCGACCTGACGGAGGGCGCCTACTTCTGGCTGCTGGGCGACGACGAGACCGTCGCCGCCGGCTCCCTGGCCGGCTTGCGCGCACTTCTCCGAGCGCGCCAACACGGGCTCGTGCTGCTGCCGAGCGTGCGAACGGGCGCGGATGGCCGGCTCGTCGCCCAGCCCTACACGCGGCACCCTTCGGAGGCGGCGGCCGCGGCGCCGATGACAGCCGAGACCTTTCCGGATTACGCGGCTTATGTTGAACGGCACCACGGTGCCAACCCCTTCGCACTGATCGGCCATTCGCTCATTTCTTACAACATCATCCGGCGCGACTGCTTCGACCGCGACCTGCTCCGCCGCACCTTGGGCTCCGAAGATGTCCATTATGCGCATATGTTTGGCCTGGTCGGCGGACTGCGCCACACCGGAGCCAGCGTTCACCTGCTGGCCAGCCCGGTGGTGGTGGTGCGGGAGGAGCGGGCGCCGGTGGCGGCGTCGCGCCTGCTCATCCGCCGCACCTGGAGCCGTTATCTCCGGTGGCTCGGGCGCGAGTTTCAGCAGCCCGGGCTGGTCCGGTATGGGCGCTCGCTCTTCCGGCCCACCGACCGGTTGAACTTCCTCCTGCGCCGGCTGACCGGGCGCCTGCCGCCCGGCTGGGGCCGGCCGCGGGCGGACGACTGATTGTCGCCTTCCCCGGCCGCAACCGACCGACCGGCCCGACCCACCGCTTCGACCTCCGCCCCGGACCCACTTGTCACCCGATGGGTGAAGTTGAACAGGTTGTTCACGCTGTAACAATTTCGCCTCTGACGTGAAATTGGCCCTGGTGCTAGCCGGACGGCCGTGCGGTCGGGACCCGGCGGGCTGCGGGTCGCCCGAAAAATTTGTTTGTTCACAGGCGCGGTTGCGTTGTGCTCTAACCCCCATGCTCGATCCCAAGCTCCTCCGCGAATCTCCCGAGGTCGTCCGCGCCGCCATCGCCAAGAAGCACCTCGAAGTCGATCTCGACGCCGTCCTCGCGCTCGACGCCGCGTGGCGCGCCCAGCTGCTGGAGGCCGAGGGACTGCGCTCGCAGCAGAAGGCCGCCAACACCGCGATGGCCGCCCTGCCGAAGGGCTCGCCGGAGTTTCTCGCCAAGGTCGCCGAGATGAAGGCCGTCTCGGTCCAGGCCAAGGAGAAGGACGCCGCGCTCAAGGAGACCGAGGAAAAATGGAAGCAGGCGATGCTGACGCTGCCCAACCTCCCGCACGCGAGCGTGCCCGCGGGCCGCACGCCCGAGGAGAACGTCGTTTTCTCCACCCACGGCGACCTCGCCGCGCTGTCGCCCCACGCCGCGCCGCACTGGGAGATCCCCGGCTTCGACCGGCTGTTCGACTTCGCGCGCGGCGCCAAGGTCACGGGCGCGGGCTTTCCGTTCTACGTCGGCGACGGCGCCCGCCTCGTGCGCACACTGCTCCAGTATTTTTTGGACGAGGATGTGAAGGCCGGCTACACCGAGGTCAGCCCGCCGATCTTCGTCAACGCCGCCAGCGCCACCGCCACCGGCCAGCTCCCCGACAAGGAGGGCCAGATGTATGAAACGACGCCGGACCGCCTCTTCGCGGTGCCCACGGCCGAGGTGCCGCTGACCAATTTTTTCCGCGACGAGATCCTGCCCGAGGAGGCGCTCCCCGTCCGCCGCTGCGCCTACACGCCTTGTTTCCGCCGCGAGGCCGGCAGCTATGGCAAGGATGTGCGCGGGCTCAACCGCCTGCATCAGTTCGACAAGGTCGAGCTGCTCAAATGGGTCCATCCGGCGACAAGCTATGACGAACTGGACAAGCTGCGCGACGACGCCGAACGCCTGCTCCGCCACCTCGGGCTGCCGTACCGCGTGCTGCTGATGTGCGGCGGCGATCTCGGCTTTGCGCAGTCCAAGAAATACGACCTCGAAGTCTGGGCGGCCGGACAGAAACGCTGGCTGGAGGTCTCGAGCTGCTCGAACTTCGAGTCCTTCCAGGCCCGGCGCGCGCAAATCCGCTACCGCGCCAAGGACACGGGCAAGCCGGAACTCGTCCACACGCTCAACGGCAGCGGCCTGGCGGTCCCGCGCGTGCTCGCGGCGTTGCTGGAAAACAACCTCCAGGCCGACGGCCGGGTAAAAATCCCCGCCGCCCTCGTACCCTATTTTGGCAAGGAATTTCTGAGCTTCGGGTGAGGAGCATATTCACTGTCACCCCGAACTTTGCCCTGGCGCATGACTCCGGGGTCGGCCCCAGTTGTTTCCTATCCGAGGCCTGGCTTGAAAACGTTTGCGCCTGGCAGGCGACGATTATTGTATAGCGAGCATTCGTCTTCTCGATTTAAGCTATTCGTTGTAACTCATGGCTACGTCCGTCTTCGCTTCCCGGTTTCGCTCGTTCGCCTTATTGGCTGGCCTGCTGGCCGCCGGGTCCGCTGGTGCGCAGACCATCACCGCCGTGGCCAGTGGCAATTGGGGCAATAGTACGACCTGGTCGGGCGGCACCGTGCCTGGCGCGGGCAACGCGGTGAGCATATCCGGCCAGGCCATCACCCTGGACGGCAACTACAGCGTCGGCGGGCTCGACTTCGGCGTCGGTAGCGTGCTGTCCGGCGCGAACCGCACGCTCACGATCGCCGGTCCCATCACGCTCGATGCGGCTCAGACCAACGCCAGTGAGCATCTCTTCGCCAGCACCAGTTCGGCCACGATCACCCTCATCAGCCTCGGCGCGACCGACGTTTTTGCCGCCGCCGGCGTCCAGGAGGGACTTTGGGACCAAAACTCCGGGACCGCCCGCTGGAAGAACCTGGCGGGTGCAACCTTCACCCTCCACGACACGGCCAGCCTCATGACCGACGTCCCCGGCTCGGTTTTCACCAACGCCGCCGGGGCGAACTTCACGCACACAGGAACGGGCTCCGCCTTCATGCAGTGGACCATGGACAATGCCGGCACCGTCGAGGTGCAGGCGGGCGGCTCGCTCACGTTCGGCGGCCCGGTCGTTCAGGACAACGGGGCGGGTGCGCTCACCGGCGGACAATGGACCGTGCGCGACGGCGCGACGCTGCTGTTCGCCGGCTCGCCCGCCTTCACGACCCTCACGACCATCGCGGCCGGCGCGACCGTCACGCTCGACGGCGCGAACGCCGACTTCGCGCCCGCGGACACGGTGGTGACCAACAACGGCACGATCAACCTGCTCGGCGGGCGTGCCTTCACCGTCGCGAACAACTCCGATTTCACCAACAACGGCAATCTCACGGTCAGTGGCGCAAATTCGACCTTGATCGCGGGAGGCAACCTGCTCGTCGGCAGCACGGGCAACGGCAACCTGACCGTCGGCGGGGGCGGTGCGGTCGTCGTCAACGGCGTCCTGGTTTTGTCCGGCAACAGCGTTTCCTCGGGCACACTCAACCTCAACAGCGGCGGCACCCTTGAGGTCGGCGGCGCCGGCGGCTTGGTGGCGGGCAACGGCAGAGTAAATTTTAACTGGTTCGGCGGCACTTTGCAGGTCGTCGGCAGCGACCTCAGCACTCCCGTCAACGTCATGTTAACCGACGCAGTCTCGAGGGTCATCACGAACAACATCATCACCTCCACGGTCACGTCCTCAACCCTCGATACCAACGGGTTTAACGCGACGCTCTCCGGCAATCTCACGGGCGGGGGCGGGCTGATCAAGGCCGGCGCGGGCACGCTCACCCTCACTGCCGCAAACACCTATAACGGCACTACCACGCTTAGTGCCGGCGCGCTGGCCTATGGGGTGGATAACGCGCTCCCCACCGCGACCAAGGTGGTGGTCGCCAGCGACGCGACGCTCAACCTCGCCTCGTTCAACGGCACGATCGGGCAGCTGGTTGGCTCGGGCAATGTGAGCCTTGGGTCGGGCATCATCACCGTGAATCTGCAGTCGAACGGTATCCTCTTCAATAGCATAGGTGGCTCTGTCGCCGTTGACAATTCGCCGACTGATTTTTCCGGCGTTATTTCCGGTCCGGGCCCTCTGACCGTCCTCGGAATTAAGCTCAGCCCCAGCTCCGGCCTCGGTGCCTTGTCCTTTGGACTGTCGCAACCCCTTGTGCTCTCGGGTGCGAACACCTTCACCGGCGGCGTCGCGCTGAATGGCGGCACCTTGACTTTGGCCGCTCCGGGGGCGTTGGGCACCACCGGTCCCATCACTTTCGGTGGCGGTTTGCTGCAGTTCAGTGCCAACAATACTGTGGATTATTCCAGCCGGTTCAGCAGCGCCCCCGGTCAGTCCTACTACGTGGATACCAACGGGCAGTCGGTCACGTTTGCGACCGCGCTGAGCAGCGCCGGCGGTTCGCTCACCAAGGCCGGTTCTGGCACGCTCGCGCTCACCGCCGTCAACACCTACACCGGCGGCACAACGGTGCAGGGCGGCACCCTGCGGCTGGGGGTTGCCAACGCACTGCCCAGCACTGGAACCATCACGCTCAGCGGTGGCACCCTGGATCTTGGCGGTTTCACGGTCGCGCTGGGCACCGTCACGTCCTCCGGGATCATCGCCAATGGCACCCTCATGGCCGGCTCTTTAACTTTGCAGGCCGGTACGGTCAGCGCGAACCTCACCGGCCCCGGTTCGCTCACCGTCGCCGGCTCGAGTGACTCCAGCGGTGTCGTCTATACCTACGGCCCATCCGGCCCGGTGACTCTCTCCGGCCTCAACACCTACACTGGGTCCACCAACGTCAACAGCGGCACGCTGGTGCTGTCCGGCGGCGCGGCCATCAGCGATGCCTCCGATGTGCATCTCAAAGATGCATCATACCCTGCCGACTACGACTGGGGTGGCGACGGTGCCATCCTCGTCCTCCGCCCGCCGCCGCAAATTCCGCCGGCGGTTTTGCAAGTCAACACGAGTGAAACGATCGGCTCGCTCTCGGGCGGCAGCTATGGCGGCAACTATGGCGGCGGTGTGGTCGCACTCGGCAACGGAACCGTCCTGACGGTAGGGGCCAACAACGCCAACACAGTGTATGCCGGCAGTATTACTGGCGGCAACAGTGCCAGCGGACTGACCAAGGTCGGCACCGGCACCCTCACGCTCACCGGTGGCACCAGCTACGCGGGCAGCACGTCGGTGGCGAGTGGCACCCTGGCCCTCTCCACCTGGGGCATCAACAATGTCGCCGCGTCGTCACTCCTGACCCTGGGTTCGTTGGGCCATCTGGATGTCACCGGTCTGATCCAGGGAACCCTGGTCTTGGCCAACAACCAGACGCTGGCGGGTACCGGCCAGGTCAGCGGCAAGATTGCCGCCAGTTCCGGATTGGCGCATCTTGCCCCCGGCGGCAGCGGCGGGGTGGGCACGCTCACGCTCGGCTCGCTGGCACTGTCCAGCCACCTCGCCATTGACCTCGATTTTGCCGATCCTTCGATCTATGACACGATTGCGGTGACGGATTTGAACGGTCTCAGCCTGGTTGACGGCGGGTTGTTCAATTTTTTCAACGCGGGCGCAAACACGCCGTTTACGGGCACCGGGTCGTTCAACCTGATTACCTTTAACGGCTCCCTGGCGGATCCCAATGGCATCCTGGCGACCCTCACGGCGTCCTCGGTGCTGAATGCCTCTGCCGGCCGGACGTATGCGTTCGGCGTGACTGGCGGCAGCACGCTCACCCTGACCATTGGCACGCAGTTTCAGCAATGGCAGACTGCCCACTTCGTCTCGACGGGTGCGGTGGCCGCCCAGAATGTCGCCGATCCCGACCACGACGGCCTGCCGAATCTCCTCGAGTATGCGCTGGGCTCCAACCCCCTCGTGGCGTCCACGGCGGCCCTGCCGGTTCCGGCCCTGGCGATCAATCCGGCGGACGGACTGCCGCATCTCACCTTGACAGCAAATCTGAATCCCTTGGCGGGTGATGTCGTGGTGGATGCGGAGGTGTCCTCCGACTTGCAGACCTGGAATTCCGGCCCGCTTTACACCGAGGTTGTGAGCGACACCACGAATGGAAACGTGCGCACCCTGATCATACGCGACAAGACTCCCAGCACGGCGGGCGTGCAGCGTTTCATCCGCCTCAGGGTGACGAGCCCCTGAAATCTCGTTCGTCGCCCTATCGCCGGAAGGCCAGGGTGGCAATCGGAGTACCCAGACCCGAACCAGGTGATTTCCGCCTCCTGGCGAAGGGGACCATGCGAGCAGCCTTGAAGCGTTCGTTGTGGCGGTTAGATAACCCACGATGAAAACCGACTGGCCCCATGTCGCCGAATTGCTGGCGGCGCGGATTCCGCACGAGGCACTGCATCCGGGGGCGATGCAGACAGCTTGGGTGGAGGCGGAGGTTTGTGGGCAGGGCCTCTTTACCCCGCGTCCGGAACTGCAAGCGCGCCGGGGACGTCGCGCTCCACCTTCAAAACTGCGGGGTGGGGGCACCCCGCCTACATCCATGCGCCCAGCCAACGAAAACGCCAGTCGGGCTTGGGCGGTGGCGTTGTCAGGCGGAGCGGATTCGCTCGCGCTGCTGCTGCTGCTTTGGGCCCACGGGCCGGGGCGCTGGGGCCGGAAATTCGTCGCGCTGCATTTCAATCACCGGCTGCGCGGGCGGGCGGCGGACGCCGACGAGAAATTTTGCGTCGGGGTGTGCGCCGCCCTCGGAGTGAGAATTGTCGCGGGCCGCTGGCGGGGAAACCATCAAGGCGCCAGCGAGGCCGAGGCGCGCGCGGCGCGGTTTGCCTGGATGGAGCGCGCGCAAAAAAGGCGCCGCACGCCGGTACTCTGGCTCGGACACCAGCAGGACGACATTGCGGAATCCCTGTTCATGCGGCTCGCGCGCGGCAGCGGCACGGCGGGCCTGGCGGCGCCGCGACCGGCGCAGCCGATGCCGGGCGGGCGGTGGCATCTGCGGCCGCTGCTCGCCTTCAAAAAACTGGAAATTGTGGCGGCGTTGCGCGCGGCCGGCGCCACCTGGCGCGAGGATGCGAGCAACACCGGGGAGGATTTTTTCCGCAACCGGATCCGCCGGTCGGTGCTGCCGGCCTGGCGGCGGGCCGCGGCCGGGCGCGACGCGCTCGCGGGCGCCGCGCTCGCACGCGAGCGGCTGGAGGAGGATGACATGGCGCTGGAAGCGTGGGTGGACAACATCTGCGGGAAAATGGGAGACCGGGAACCCGGTCTGGTTGCCCGTGCCACGCCGAAGGGTCGCAGCAAGACTTCGCCCCGACACGGGCGCGCCCCTGTCACCCTGAATCTCGTCGCACTGGCCGGGGTTCCGCGGGCGGTCGTGCGCCGGGCCCTGCACCGCTGGCTGCTCGTGCAACCCGATACCGGCGATTTGGCGCGGCAGGGTTTCGAGCAGTTGCTCGCTGCGGTTGAACGCGGCTCGGCCACGCGGTTCAGTCTGGGCCGTGCCGGATTTGCCGTGATCCGGCGCGGGCAGCTGGTGTACGAACCGGCCCGGCGTGGGAATCAGCGGCGTCGTTGAGGGTCTTGCATGGGGCAGGTCTGAATTTTGGGTGGGCCGGGCGCTCCCAGCTCCGCCATGCCACCCCTCCAGACAGAATGTCCCCGTGCGAAGCGCCCAGCCCATCTTCGCCGTCGCGGACGCAAATATTGCCGGCGCCTGCCCGGACTGCGTTCGACCTTCCCCTCCATGCACTTGGCTGCTGTCCATGGGTAAAGCAATGGGGCTTCGTTGCTTGAAATAGTGGTGCGGGCCCGTTGACTTATTCACCGGAACCTACAGCTTCAAGGGCAAGTCACACCACCCATGCCCGAGCCCAAGATCGACAATACCAAGCGCCGTCCGCTCAAGAGCCTTCCGCCCGACAAGATGCCCAAAGTGCTTCTCATCTGGCTCGGCATTCTCGCGGTCTTGGGGCTGTTGTTTTTCTTCAGCAACGGCCGGTTGGCGTCGCCCGCCAAGATCAACATCCACAGGGTGATCCAGCTGGCCGAGGACGGCAAGATCAAGGAGGCGCAGATGCGGCCCGATCCGACCTCGGGCGGCGGCCAGGTTTTCCAGATCAACGGCGAGCTCATTAAGCCGGAACTCGACAATCCGAACGGGACGAAGACCGCCACGTTTCACGCGGCGGGCACCCTGATCGATGCCAACATCGACAAGCTTCAAAAGGCCGGCATCACCGAGCGGCCCGCCAGCTCGATGCTGCAGAACGCCCTGCTCAACTTCCTGCCGATCGCGCTGTTTCTCGGCCTGATCTACTTCCTTTTCATCCGCCAGCTCCGGCAGGCGGGCCGCGGCGCCCTCAACTTCGGCAAGAGCCGGGCCAAGATGCTCACCCGCGAGCGGGACCGAAATACGTTCGCCGACGTCGCCGGCTGCGACGAGGCCAAGGAGGAGGTCGCCGAGGTCGTGGAATTTCTCAAGGATCCAAAGAAGTTCCAGAAGATGGGTGGACGCATCCCGAAGGGCGTGCTGCTCGTCGGCCTGCCGGGCACCGGCAAGACCCTGCTCGCCAAGGCCGTCGCCGGCGAGGCCGAGGTGCCGTTCTTCTCCGTGTCGGGCGCCGATTTCGTCGAGATGTTTGGCGGCGTCGGCGCCAGCCGCGTGCGCGACATGTTCGAGCAGGGCCGCAAGAACGCCCCCTGCATCATCTTCATCGACGAAATCGACGCCGTCGGCCGCCACCGCGGCACCGGCATCGGCGGCGGCAATGACGAGCGCGAACAGACCCTCAACTCCATCCTGGTGGAGATGGACGGCTTCGACACCTCCGAGGGCGTCATCATCATTGCCGCGACCAACCGCGCCGACGTGCTCGATCCCGCGCTGCTGCGCCCGGGCCGTTTTGACCGCCAGATCTATGTCGATCTGCCCGACCTCGTGGGCCGCGAACAGATCCTGCGCGTCCATGGTCGCAAGATCAACCTGGCCGAGGACGTGGATCTGGCCGTGATTGCCCGCGGGACCGCCGGCCTTTCCGGCGCCGACTTGGCCAACCTGCTCAACGAGGGCGCGCTCCTGGCCGCCCGTCGCAACAAGAAGAAGGTCGAGATGATCGACCTCGACGACGCCCGCGAGAAGGTCCAGTTCGGCCGCGAGCACCGCCGTGTGATGGACGAGGGCGAGAAGAAGCTCACCGCCTACCACGAGGCCGGCCACGCCATCATCCAGGCGCTGCTCGACGACGGCCTGCTGCCCGTGCACAAGGTCACCATCATCCCGCGCGGCCGCAGCCTCGGCAGCACGATGTTCATCCCGAAGAAGGACATTCTCACCCATGCGATGAAGCGCATGCTCAACCAGATCGCGATGGGACTCGGCGGCCGCATCGCCGAGGAGCTGGTGCTCGACGACATTTCCAGCGGCGCGGCCGGCGACATCAAACAGATCACCAAGATCGCGCGCGCCATGGTGTGCGACTGGGGCATGAGCCCGCTCGGCCCCATCGCCTTCGGCGGCAACCACGATTCCGTCTTCCTCGGCCGCGAGATCATGCGCAATGAGAATGTCTCGGAGGAGACCGCGCGCCGGATCGACGCGGAAATCCAGCGCATCATCAGCGAGCAGTATGCCCGGGCCAAGCAGCTTATCCTCGAGCACCGCGAGGCCCTCGACAAGATTGCCGCAGCGCTGCTCGAGCACGAGACCATCGAGGGCAAGCATGTGCTGGAAATCCTCCAGCACGGCGAGCTCCGCTCGCCTGTCATTCGCGAGCTGCCGCCCGCGCTGCCCGCGGCCGACGACAAGCAGCCGAAGAAGGGCGCGGTCAAATCCGCCCCCGACTCCCTCGGCGGCACCCCGGCTCCGCTGCCCGCCTGAGTGCGTCGCGGGGTCCCTCCCGGCGGCGGTGCGCAGGCGGCTTCGGCTCCGGGCATCGCCGACGACGGAGGGTGGGACTAGACCCCATTTCGACGGACGCAATGATAGCGTAGAGTAAGGCCATGCAAAACAATCTTGGCTTTCGCGATGGTACCGCCACTTGGCTTTTGGTCGGTGGTGCGGTGCTGGTGGCAACCTTCATCGCGGCTTGCAGTCCCAATCAGCCGCCGCAGACCGCCGCCGCCCTGCCGCCCGCTCCGGTCGCCGCCACACCTGCGCCTGCGCCGGTCAGCGTGGCGGTGGCGGACGAGTACGTTTACTATCCCCAGTACGAAGTTTACTTTAACAGCAGCCGGCACGAATACGCCTATCGCGAGGGCAATGCATGGGTGTCGCGACCGACCCCGCCTCAGGTCTCGGTCAACGTGCTGCTCGGCTCGCCCTCGGTCCGCATGGATTTTCACGATTCACCCGCTGCCCATCATGACAGCGTGGTTCGCAGCTATCCCAAGAATTGGGCTCCGCCCGGTCGGGGTCGCGGCGACCAGAATCCCCGGCCGTAAGGGTATGGAAGCGTTCCGTGGGTGACGGAGGGAATGTGCCGGGAAAGACGCGGTTGAAACCTCGGATATCACCGATGCACTTGGATGATCAATCCATGGCAGGTTTTGGTGGTGGCTCAGTTGGCGGCTTGCTGCCGTAGGTTGGGCTTCACGCCCGACATGTCTGGGAATAACCCCGACCTGCCATTCGCAGACTAAGCCAGTACCCGGATTTTCTGTCCTTCACCCAGTTGGTGAACTGTTTTTTCGCGATCATTATTTCTCAATGCACTTTATCCATCCCATCGGTGTAATCCGTGGTTGGATTGAACGGCCGAACTCACGATGAATCGCCCTCTCCGGTTGCAGGTCATCCCTGCCATCCGCTCTGGCTCCCACCGTGCGAGTGGCCGGACGGACCCTGAATTATCTTTCCAGTTATCCGCTCCGTCCGACCCACATCACCCGGTGCAGGAGGGCAGTGAAATCCGGGCGGCCAGTTCTTCCTGGCAGGCCGGGCAGATGGAGTGGGTCGTTTCATAACCCTGCGTCCGGCACCAGGAATCCGCCTCGGTCTTGTCCGCGCACCAAGCGCAGATGCAGGCGATGTTATCATGGATCAGTTGGACTGCCTTTAACCGGAGGGGAGGTGCACCTGGGAAGCGGCCATGTAGGCTCTGGGTCCGGGTCAGGGCGGCTTCACACGCCCGATCCGCGGCGCTGCGTTGCGGGAGGGACAGGACCGTTGCCCCGGATGATCCGTGATGGGTCCAAGCTCCGGCGGTCAGATCGGCGGTGCGGGCGGTCATTTTGGATCCACGCGAAGGCGGAACTGTTCCATGATGAGCAGGACACCGGCGATCAGGGCGAGGACGCCCGAGACCCAGACCGGAATGGCCAGCCCGAGCACGAGGTTTAGGCCAAAGACGATCAGAAAGAGGGCGAGGAACAGGCGGGACATGGCGGAGGGTGGGTGGGCTGGGTCAGACCCGGTTGGTGAGCATCAGTACGACGAGAATGAGGAGCACCAGACCGAATCCGCCGCTCGGGTAATAGCCCCAGTTTCGGCTGTGCGGCCAGCGGGGATAGGCGCCGATCAAAAGCAGGACAAAGATGATGAAGAGAATGGGCATGGTGAGGATGGTTGACGGTGCCAGACTACTCCTGGCCGCGGTGCGGGGCCATGGGGTGTTGGCCTGCCACCAGGGCTGGCGCACGGAGCCGCGCAGGAAAGCGGCGTCCGGTCCGTCGTGCCGCAACAGCCGGGTAAGACCCCATCGAAATGGACGGGATGTTCAGGTAGATTGTCGAAACGGCGGGCCCGGCGCCTTCCCGGGAGGACCGACTCCAACCGACCCCCATCGCATGCAAACCGCCCATCTCATTTCGTACGTCGCCGCGGCCATTGGTCTGGTGACTTTTTCAAATGCCGGTTGCGCCGCCAAGGACGAAGTCTCTGAGGTCCCTTCTGCGCCGGTCAGCGAGACCACCTCGGCCGCTCCGGTTGTCCCCGTCGCGCCCCCGGTAACCCGCGTTGCGTCGCCCGCCCCCGTTGCAAGCCCAGCCGTCGCTCCGGCCGAATGGGCCGACATCAAGGACTGCACCTATGAAAAGAGAGCGCAGTTTTTTGCCGGCCTGAAGCGGTTGGAGGCCAGAGCGGATGCGGAGATGGCCGAGCTGACGGCCAAGCGCGCCATCATGGATGGCATCACGGACACCAAGGACTGGGATTTCGCGATGAAGGAAATGACCAACACGCGGTTCTACTTTCGGGCGATGGGCGAGGGAATCCACCAGGCCACCGCGGAATCCTGGGCCGAACAATTGGTCAAGGTCGGTGAAGCTTGGGGGCGGACGCAGGAAGCTTTCGCCAACGTCAAGGCCAGCACGACCAGTTGACGGTGGCGGAAAGGCGGATCGCCGACCGTGGGCGCGGCACTGGCGGGCGCAGCGACCACCTTGGCTTTTCAGCCTGCTTCGCAGGCGAGAGCAGTGGATGCAGGAGCGCTCGGCCGAGTGCCCCGAGCCAGTTGGAGGGCGGCGGATACCACGGACCGGTTGGTGAGCTGCTTGCCGTAAATGAAACTGGCGGCACCAAGGTGTAGGGCGGCGAAGGCCAGGTCCTGCGTGTTCTCATCCGCCACCACGACGATGGGCAGGGTGCTGGTTGCGGCCGCCTGCCGGAGGGCGATGAAGACCAGAATGCTCTGCGGAGAGTCGTCGCTCAGGTCGAGCACCACGCCCTGGAAGGTGGCGCCGGTCATGGCCTGGCGCACCCGGGCGAAGTTCCGGCACCAGACCACGCAGGGCCGGTCGGGGGCCAAACCAAGTGCTTCCGTCAGCGGCGGGACAATCTCACGGCGGGGGGTGATCAACAGCCAGCGGGCGGTGGGCGGAACGGGTTCGCACCGACCGGCGGAATCGGAACCTGAGCCGGAAGGGCGGGAGGCCCGCGAGCCGGGTGGGGGGAGTGCCGGGGTGGTTTTCATGGGGAGAGTATGCCACTGCGCCGGATATTTCCCATCGGGGGAGTTGCCGGTTTCCCCTCGGAAATCCCCCTGCCTGCTCTGGGGAATGCACCCGGGGTCGTCTGGGGTGGGCGCTGGGGGCGGATCGGGTCGGATCGGCCGCAGATTCTGTTTGCCCGCCGACTGTAGCCTCGGTTTACCTCACCCCTTGCATCCGCCCATTCCCTCCATGAAACGCACCCATCACTGTGCCCAGCTCACCTCCGCCAATCTCGGCGCGACCGTTTCACTCGCCGGCTGGGTGGACACCATCCGCGACCAGGGTGGGATCATTTTTCTCGATCTCCGCGACCGCCGCGGTGTCACCCAGATCAAGCTTGAGCCGCACACCAACGCGAACCTGGGTGACCAGGTGAAGCTGCTGAAGCCGGAGTCCGTCATCGGCATCACTGGCACAGTGGTGGCCCGGCCGGAGGGTACGGTCAACGCCGCTCTGCCCACCGGCGCGGTCGAGGTCGAGGCTGCGGCGCTGGAGATCCACAACATTTCCGATACGCCTCCGTTTCCGCTCGACGACGCCGGCGGCGACAAGGTCAATGAAGACCTGCGCCTCACCTACCGCTACCTCGACCTGCGCCGACCGAAGATGCGGAAGAACCTCCTCGTGCGCCACCGCGCCTCGAAGTCCATCCGCGACTATTTCGACGCGCAGGAGTTCATCGAGGTCGAGACGCCCGCGCTCTTCAAGAGCACGCCGGAGGGCGCCCGCGAATACCTCGTACCGTCGCGCATCCATCCCGGACATTTCTACGCGCTCTCGCAGTCGCCGCAGCAGTTCAAGCAGATCCTGATGGTGGCGGGCGTGGAGAAGTATTTCCAGATTGCCCGCTGCTTCCGCGACGAGGATCTGCGCGCCGACCGCCAGATGGAGTTCACGCAGGTGGACGTCGAGGCCTCCTTCGTCACCCGCGAGGACATCTACGCGCTGTTCGAGGGCATGCTGAAAAAGCTCTGGAAGGACGTGCTTGGCACGGACATTCCGACGCCGTTCCTGCGTCTGCCCTTTGCCGAGGCGATGAACCGCTTCGGGGTGGACAAGCCCGACCTGCGCTTCGGTCTCGAGCTGGCCGACTTCACGGAGACCTTCCGAACGTCCGGCTTCAAGGTCTTCGCGGCCACCGTGGCCGGCGGCGGCGTGATCAAGGCGCTGAACGCGAAGGGTCTCGCCGACCTCACGCAGGGCGAGCTGAAGAACTTGGAGGATATCGCAAAATCCCTCGGCGCCAAGGGCCTCGCTTTCATCAAGGTCGAGGGCGGCGAATGGAAGTCGCCGATCGTGAAATTCTTTTCCCCCGGGGAGAAGGCCGCGCTCACCGCGGCGCTCGGGCTCGCCGAAGGCGACATGGTGTTCTTCGCCGCCGCGCCGTGGGAGAAGGCGTGCGCGATTTTGGGCCGTATCCGACTCGAGGCCGCGGTGCTGCTCCAGAAGCGCGGCAAGCTGACCATCCGCCATGACGACTGGCGATTCCTCTGGGTCGTCGATTTTCCGCTGATGAGCCACGACGAGGCGGAGAACCGTTACGTCGCGACCCACCACCCGTTCACCGCGCCGGTGGCGGAGGACGCCGCCCTGCTTGATAGCGACCCGAAGAAGGTGCGCGGGCAGCACTATGACGTGGTCCTGAACGGCATGGAACTCGGGGGCGGTTCGATTCGGATCCACCAGCCCGCGCTGCAGAAAAAGGTTTTTGAGGAGGTGCTGAAGATTCCCGCCGACGTCGTGGAGAGCCGGTTTGGCTACATGCTCAAGGCCTTCACCTACGGCGCTCCGCCGCACGGCGGCATCGCCTTCGGCCTCGACCGGATGTGCGCGCTGCTCTGCGGCACGACGAGCATCCGCGACGTCATCGCCTTTCCCAAGACGCAGAAGGGGCAGGATCTCATGGCCCAGAGCCCGACGCCCGTCACGCCGCGCCAACTCAAGGAACTGCACATCGCCACGGTGCTGCCGGCGACGGACTGAGCGCCCGGAGGGGAACAGTCGTCAGATCAGGAAACCGCCGCGGCATGACCGCGGCAACCGTTCGGAACGTGCGCCGGCCTGCGTGGACGGGGGCGATGGCGGGTCCAGATCAGCGGGAAATTTTTCGCCGGTTTTCCCCGCTGGCACAAATCGTGCTCATGTCGAATTCAAGCCGGCATTCTCCGTCGGCGAACGTCAGGCAACCCACCACCACCCAATCCCACCCGCCTTTCAATGAAACTCATCGTCGCGATCATCAAGCCGTTCAAACTTGAGGAGGTGAAGGAAGCCCTGGCCGAAATCGGCATCGAGGGCATGACCGTCACTGAGGTGAAGGGCTTTGGTCGTCAGAAGGGCCATACCGAAATCTATCGCGGCAGTGAATACACGGTGGACTTCCTGCCCAAGGTGAAGATTGAGATCGTGGTCGGCAGCGAGGTGGTCGCCAAAACGGTCGAAGCGATTGTGCGGGCCGCCAAAACCGGCAAGATAGGCGACGGCAAAGTGTTTGTCGTGCCCGTGGAGGATGCGATCCGCATCCGCACGGACGAGCGCGGGGATGCCGCGATCTGAGCGGGATCCGTCTCGACCCGATTCCATCCCTAGATTTACGCCGGCCGCCCTATGGGATGCCGGCGCTGTTGCATTTCAGATGACTCTTGAACCTGGTCGCGGGGTCCTCTAATGAGTACGGTTCATCGCATGAAGTAAGTTCATTCGATAACCCTCCATGAACCACCTCCTCCCCAAGCTTTGTCGCCTTGCTGGCGGCATGATTATCCTCGGTCTCGCTGTCGGTCTGGCGCGGGCTGAAAGCGCTGCCCCTGCGGCCCCGGCTCCGGCGGCGACCCCGGCCGGACCCTCGATCGAACAGCGGCTCGCGGGCATCGAAGCTTATCTGGCCAACACTGATCCCAGCGTTCCGCTGAAGGACAAGGACGGCAAAATCCCCGCCGGCCTCACCACGGTGGCGGCCAGCAATCCCGGTCCCGGTCACAACGCCTGGCAGATGACGGCTGCTGCGCTGGTGCTCTTCATGACCCTGCCCGGCCTCGCCTTGTTTTACGGCGGTCTGGTACGGCGCAAAAACATTCTCTCCGTCATGGCGCAGTGCCTCCTGCTCGCGGGCTGGGTCACCATCCTTTGGTGGGCGGTCGGCTACAGTCTCGTCTTCCACAGCGGCAGTCCCGTCCTCGGCGGATTGGGCTTCGCTTTCCTCGACGGCGTGACCTCGGCCCCCAACACCGACTACTCCGCCTGGGTCTCGCAGAATGTCTTTTCCATGTATCAGCTGATGTTCGCCATCATCACCCCGGCGCTGATCGTCGGCGCGATCGCCGAGCGCATGAAGTTCTCTGCCATCTTCCTCTTCATGACGGCCTGGATGTTCGTCGTGTACTTCCCGATCGGCCACATGGTCTGGGGGATTGACGGCTTCATGAACGGCGTTTGGAACGCCGGCGCCAGCATCAAGGCGATGGACTTCGCGGGCGGCACCGTGGTGCACATGACCTCCGGCTGGTCCGCCCTCATCCTCTGTCTGATCCTCGGCAAGCGCCTCGGCTTCGGAAAGGAAAACATGGCCCCGCACAGCCTGGTCCTCTGCATGGTCGGCACCGGCATGCTCTGGGTCGGTTGGTATGGTTTCAACGCCGGTTCCGCCGTCGCGGCCGATGGCATCGCCGCCAACGCCTTCATGACCACGACGCTCGCCGCCGCCGTCGCCTCCTTCGTCTGGCCCATGCTGGAATGGATCCTCCGCGGCAAGCCCAGCATTCTCGGCTTCTGCTCCGGCGCGGTCGCCGGCCTGGTCGTCATCACGCCTGCCTGCGGCTTCGTCAACGCCAGCGGGGCCGTCCTCATCGGCGTCGCCGCCGGCGTGATCCCCTGGTTCTTCTGCTTCAAGGTCAAGGGCTGGTTCGGCTACGACGACGCGCTCGACACCTTCGGCGTCCACGCCGTCGGTGGCACCCTGGGCGCGTTCCTTACCGGCATCCTGGCCAACCCGGCTGCCAACCCCAACATCGCCACCACGTCGCCGGCCAATGCCGCCACCACCAACGGCCTTGCCGCCCTCGTCCACGGCCACCTGGCCTGGATCGAGCAGCTCAAGGCCATCGGCATCACGCTCGCGTTCGCCATCATTGGCACGACGGTCATCGCCTATGCGGTCAAAGCGGTGCTCGGATTGCGACCGACGGTCGAGGGCGAGCAGGAGGGGCTTGACCTCTCCGACCACGGGGAAGAGGGTTACATCTTCGGGCAGAAAACTTGAGCCACCTCAATCCACTCACCATGAAACTCATCATCGCCATCATCAAACCGTTCAAGCTCGACGAAGTGAAGGAGGCCCTCGCGGGCGCCGGCGTCGAGGGCATGACGGTCACCGAGGTCAAGGGGTTTGGCCGCCAGAAGGGCCACACCGAGATCTACCGTGGCAGTGAATACACCGTGGATTTCCTGCCCAAGGTGAAGATCGAAATCGCCGTGACCGACGACGTCGTCCGCAAGGCGGTCGACGCCATTATCGGTGCCGCCAAGACTGGCAAGATCGGCGACGGCAAGGTCTTCGTCCTCCCGCTGGAGGAGGTCATCCGCATCCGGACCGACGAGCGCGGCGAAACTGCCATCTGAGACCTGCGCGCGGTTCTACCGCCCGCCCGGGCCGGCTTCGCCAGCGAAGCCGGCCCTTTTTGCGTCCGGCCGCGGGACGATGACCTGCAGTCCGGGGTTGCACGCCAAGCATGAAATGGTTTCATGTAATCACCTCCACCGCGACTAAGCTGGGGAGGGTTACATCTTTGAGGCCAAATCCTGATCCGCCAACTCGTCGTCCATCCCCATGAAATTCATCGTCGCCATCATCAAACCGTTTAAACTGCCCGAAGTGCGGGAGGCGCTTACCGCCCTGGGGGTCGAGGGCATGACCGTGACCGAGGTCAAGGGCTTCGGCCGCCAGAAGGGCCACACCGAGTTTTACCGTGGCAGCGAATACACCGTGGACTTCCTGCCCAAGGTGCTAATCGAGCTGGCCGTGTCCGATGACATCGCAGGTCCGGCTGTGGACACCATTATTCGTGTGGCCAAAACCGGCAAGATCGGCGACGGCAAGGTTTTCGTGCTGCCGCTGGAGGAGGTCGTTCGCATCCGCACCGAGGAGCGCGGCGAAACCGCGATTTGAACGGCGGGATTGGCTCGCAACTGATCTGTTGCCCCGAAATGGCATCGGCTTGGTTGTCGCCGGGGTCGCGACGAGTGCGGCAGCCTCGGCGGCTGACCCCGGTGCTTGGAGCTGCCAAACTCAAGCACCGGGGTCGGCGACCCCGGCTACATTATCTGCCCCACCCCGAGCTAGCTGCGCGGTTCATCTTTCATCCGGCCACGGCGGGCTCTACCTCAGAGATACACGCCCCCGCCGAGCAGCCGGGGTCCCTCGTGCAATGCCAGAATCTGTCCGCTCGCGAGCGCGCGCTGCGGCCGATGGAACCGGATGAGCGCGGTGCCATCCCCTTCCGGGATAAAATCGAGATCCACGCGCGAGTCGCGGTAGCGCACGCGGCCCTCGAGCGCGGCCGGTGCGGTGATCGGCGCGGTGTTCCATTGCAACGAGTGCACCCGGACTTCGCTCGTGAACAGCCCGGGCGCATCCGGGGCGTCGAAGGCGACCAGCAGCGCCCGGTCCGCCGCCCGCCGGCCCACCACCACATAGGCGCGGTGGTCGGTATTCGAGGGGATGCCAATGCCCCGGCGCTGACCGAGTGTGAAGTAGTGCAGCCCGCGATGCTCGCCCAGTTGCCGGCCGTCGGACGCGCGGAGGATCGGTCCCGGCGCATCGGGCACGTGCGCGCGCAGGAAGTCCTGCATCCGCACTTCACCGATGAAACAGATGCCCTGGCTGTCCTTCTTCTCCGCGGTGGCGAGGCCCGCGGCCCGCGCGAGGCGCCGCAGTTCCGGCTTGGTGAGGTGGCCGATCGGGAAACGCGCGTCGGCGAGCTGCGCCTGCGAAAGCAGCGCGAGGAAATAGGACTGGTCCTTGTTCGGGTCCGCCCCCTCGAGCAGCTGAAACTTGGGGGGCGGGCGCCCTCGTCCGCCTTCTGGTTTTGTCGGGGCGCAGTCTTGCTGCGCCCTGGCCCCGGAAGCCAGGTCGGCGACCTGGCCTACAGTTTCCGCCGCGGCGCCGTCCGCCACCCGCTGCGCATAATGCCCGGTGGCCACGGCGGCGAAGCCGTGCTCCTTGGCCCACGCGCGGAAGACCCCGAACTTGATCTCCCGGTTGCACCTGATGTCCGGATTCGGCGTCAGCCCGGCCGCGTATCCGTCGAGCAGGTGCGCCACGACGCGTTCGCGGTATTCCTGCATCAGGTTCACGACCTGAAACTCGATCCCGATCTGCTCCGCCACCTGCCGCGCGTCCGTGATGTCCTCCTCCCACGGGCAGTGCCCCACGACGTTGGCCTCGTTGATCCAGTTCTTCATGTAGGCGCCCACCACGTCATGCCCCTGCTCCTTGAGCAGCAGGGCGGCGACGGAGCTGTCCACCCCGCCCGACATGGCGACGAGCAGGCGTTCGCGGGCGGACATGCCCTTTACGGGGGCGCGGCTGGTGGGGGTTGTCAATCGATTGTCACCTTCGTTCGCTTGCCCCGGCGACCGGTGCACTTTACTTTTTTCGGATGAAGTTTTCCCGCCGTCCGGTGCTGCTGCTGGCCTTTGCCGTCTCCGCCCTTTCCGCCCACGGGCAGACGTCCGTCCCGGTCAGCCGTCCCGTGCGACCGATCCCCGCGGTGGCGCATGTGGTCATCATCAGCGTTGACGGCCTGCGGCCCGACAAGGCGCTCCAGGCCAATATGCCCACCCTTCGCGCCATGCTGCGGGAGGGTACCTACACTTTCTGGGCACGCACCACGGCGATGGCGATCACCCTGCCGTCGCACACGAGTATGCTGACGGGGGTGACCCCGGCCAAACATGGTATCTATTGGAACGACGACTTGCCGTTCAGCCAGCCCGTCTACCCCAAGGTGCCAACCGTGCTGGAAATGGCGACCCGGGTCGGCTGCGTCACGGCCATGGTCGCGGGCAAATCTAAATTTTCCACCTTCAACAAGCCGGGTGCCATCACCTACACTTGGGTTCCCGCCGGCACCAACACCAAGGACGACAACGACAGCGTCCTGGTCCACGCCGTCCGGATCATCGAGGAGAACAAGCCTGACCTGATCTTCATCCATTTTCCCGACTGCGACACCGTCGGCCATGCCAAGGGCTGGGGTTCGGCCGAATATCTCGCCCAGGTGGAAAAGACCGATACCCAGCTTGCGGCGGTCCTGGCCGCGCTCGACCGCGCCCAGCTGCGCGCTTCTTCCATCGTCATCCTGACGGCTGACCACGGCGGCCAGGGCCTGACCCACGGGCCGGACGACGAGCGCAGCCGCAACATTCCCTGGATCATCACCGGACCCGGTGTCCGGAAGGGCTTTGATCTGACTTCGTTTGCGGCGCTGACGGTGCACACCGAGGACACCTGCGCGACCGCCTGCTGGCTGCTCGGCCTGCCGCAGCAGCCCTATTTTGACGGCAACTCCGTGGACGAGGCGTTTGTGCACCAGTGAGACCGGCGCGGCCGGCGGACGGCGCCCGATGGGCAACTTTCCCGCTTGTCGCCCGACGGCGCGGCAGTTGCTGTGTTATGTTCACCCA
The DNA here is from genome assembly GCA_903873805.1 of uncultured Opitutia bacterium. GTDB lineage: Bacteria > Verrucomicrobiota > Verrucomicrobiia > Opitutales > Opitutaceae > CAIQQB01. The sequence goes on from CAIQQB010000130.1 coordinate 27,064, forward strand.
TGCCGCCCCGCGCCAAGAAAATCACCCGAGCCTGGCTGGAGTCCCCCGTGCAGGGCGTGATCGAGCTGGCCCGCGACTGGCGGGCGCGGCATCCACCGCCCCTGACGTTGGGCGGCGGCGGTTCGTTCACGGCGCTGCGGCGCGTACCCGACTACGTGTTTGGCTGCGAGAGCGGCTATTTTGTGAACCGGAAGGAGGAGATTTATTTCTTCCTGCGGCTCGACCGCCATCCCGACATGGCGGGCGAGACCGTGCATCTGGCCGGTGATTTCAACAGCTGGCAGGGCGCGGGGTCGGGCGACTGGGCCCTGCGGCCGGCTTCGCTCGACGGCGATCCCGTCCTGCTCTGGTCCGGGTCGGCGGCCCGGTTTTTCGCGCACCCGCCCATGCGGTTCAAGTTTGTGACCGCCAGCCACCGCTGGCTGCCGGTCGATCCCGCCGCGCCCAACGCCGTGCGGGACGACGCCGGCAACGTGAACCTGGCCGTCGAGCCCGAGCGCACCGGCCAGCATCTCTTTCATTTCACCGTCGCCCAGCCGCTCGACCTCGCCGAAGCGCACACGATCCGGTGGGCGGACGGCGACGACGGCCAGAGCGCGCCGCTGATGCCCGGGGCGTTCTTCTTCGCGCAGGGCAGCGACCTGCCGCTCGGCGCCCTGGTGCGGGGAGGGGAGACCGTCTTCCGGCTGTTTGCCCCCCGGGCGAAAAAGGTCGAACTGTGCGTGTGCGATGATCTCGCGCAGCAGGCCGCCCCGCACCGCTATCCGCTCGGGCGCCGGGCCGATGCGCATGGTGCGGCCGGTGTCTGGGAGCTGGTGCTCGCGCAGAATCTCCACGGCTGGTTCTACTGGTATTCGGTGGACGGGCCGCGCGACGCCTTTGGCGGATTCGCCCCCGAACACGCCGTGCTCGATCCCTACGCCCTTGCGACCGTGGACCGGCTGGGGCCCGGCGTCGTGCTCGACCGCGACTGGATCGGGGCCGGGGACCGCAGCTTCGCGACGCCCGCCTGGCAGGACCTCGTCATTGCCGAGGCCCACGTGCGCGACCTTACCGCGCTGGCGCCGGTCGCGCTGTCCCCCGTGGCCCGGCGCGGATTCTCCGGCCTCCTCGCCTGGGTGGAGAGCCCGGCGTTCTACCTCGACCGCCTCGGGGTGAACTGCGTCGAGCTGCAGCCGGTGCAGGAGTTTGATAACGTGGCGCCGACGGACTACGGCTGGGGCTATATGACCAACAACTATTTTGCGCCCGAAAGCAGCTACGCGGCCGACCCGGCGCGCGCCTCAGGCGTGAAGGAACTGCAGGCACTGGTGGCCGCGTTTCACCGCCGGGGTATGGCGGTCGTGCTCGACGTCGTCTACAACCACGTCGGCGAGCCCGCGCACCTGATGTTCATCGACAAGCTCTACTACTTTGAGCAGGACGCCGAGGGCCGGCTGGCCAACTGGAGCGGCTGCGGCAACGACCTGCGGGCGGGCGCGGCCATGGCCAAGCGCCTCATCATCGACAGCTGCACCCACCTCCTCGAGGCCTATGGCGTGGACGGCTTCCGCTTCGATCTGGCCGACCTGATCGGCACTCCGGTGCTGCGCGAGGTCGAGGCCGCCCTCAAGCGCTTGCACCCCGGGGTCATCCTCATCGCCGAGCCCTGGAGCTTCCGCGGCCACATCGCGGGCGAGCTCCGCGACACCGGCTGGACGTCATGGAACGACGGATACCGCAACTTCCTGCGCGACTACGTCCGCGGCGGCTCCACCCGCGGGAGCTTTGAGTATTTTCTCCGCGGTTCGCCCTGGTATTACGCCAAGTGGCCGGCCCAGACGGTCAACTACACCGAGTCGCACGACGACCGCACCTGGATCGACGTGATCACCGAAAACAGCGACGGCAATGGTGATCGGCCCTCCCTCAACGACCGCCGCCGCACCCACCTCATGGCCGCCGTGCTGTTCATGTCGGTCGGCATCCCCATGCTTTCCGCCGGCCAGGACTTCCTGCGCTCCAAGCAGGGGGTCAACAACACCTACCTGCGCGGCGACCTCAACGCCCTCGACTACCGTCGCCTCTGGCGCTTCCCCGCCACCCACGCCTATTTTGCCGACTGGATTGCCTTCCGGCGTTCCGAGACCGGCCGGCTGGTCCGCCATTTCACGCGTTCCAGCGAGGGCTTTTTCCAGTTTTTCTGGGCCCCTGATGCGACCGCCGCCGCAGTGCTCTTCAACGCCGACCGCAGCCAGGGCCCGGTGCGCCTCCTCTTTGCCGTCAATCCTGGCCTGGGCGACGTATCCGTGCCGCTCGGCCCCGACGCCTCGTCGGGCGGCTGGCGGCAGCTGGCCGATCACGAGCATTTCTTCAGCACCCGGCGCCCGCTCCCCGGCCAGCCCGTTGAGTCGGAGCTGTTTGTCCCCGCCCTCGGCTGCGGCCTGTGGATGTCGGAGACGGGTTAATGCATGCGGTAATTAAGTCAGTTCATGCGCAGCCAAAACCCTTGCATTTCGGCGGCGCAGCCTGTTCCCTTGAGTTCCCTGCGCGCCGGTGGCGCAGCCCCATCTGAAACAGCACACCACAACCTAGAAAACTGGAGCATCCCATGGCAGTCAAAGTCGCAATCAATGGTTTCGGCCGCATCGGCCGCCTCGTCTTCCGCGCCCTCGTTGAGCAGGGCCTTCTCGGCACCACGTTCGATGTGGTCGCCGTCGGCGACATCGTCCCGGCCGACAATCTCGCCTACCTGGTGAAGTACGACTCCACCCAGGGCAAGTTTGCCGGCACCGTCGGCTCCAAGAAGTCCTCGCCCGACAAGCTTGAGGACGACGTTCTCGTGATCAACGGCAAGGACATCCTCGTGGTCTCCGCCAAGTCCCCGGCCGAGCTCCCCTGGGCCAAGCTGGGCGTGCAGCTCGTCATTGAGTCCACCGGTCTCTTCACCGACGCCGAGAAGGCCAAGGGCCACCTCGCCGCCGGCGCCAAGAAGGTCATCATCTCTGCCCCGGCCAAGGGCGAGGACATCACCATCGTGCTCGGCGTGAACGACGAACAATACGACGCCTCCAAGCACAACATCATTTCCAACGCCTCCTGCACCACGAACTGCCTCGCGCCGCTCGTTCACGTGCTCCTTAAGGAAGGCTTCGGCCTCGAGGAAGGTCTGATGACGACCATCCACTCCTACACCGCCACGCAGAAGACCGTGGACGGCCCTTCGAAGAAGGACTGGAA
>CAIQQB010000131.1 GCA_903873805.1 uncultured Opitutia bacterium
GACTCCGCTGCTCTGGCAGCCGGCTTCGATCTAAAACTAAGATCTCATTGGTAACCATCGCGACGTCGTAATGGTCACCATTGAGACATCGCATTGGTAACCATCAAGACGTCAGCCCAGGGACGCGGACCGGACGCTTACCTTCACCGCGGTGCGCGAGCTGTCCTTTGTGGTGCAGCCGGGTCATGTGCTGGGGCTGGTCGGCCCGAATGGCGCCGGCAAGACCACCACCCTTCGGTGTCTCGCCGGAATCATTCCGCCCAGTGCGGGCACCCTTCGGATCGCTGGCCATGATCTCGCGGCTGACCCGGTCGGGGCCAAGCGCCAGCTCGCGTTCTTCCCCGACGAGCCCCGGCTCTTTGACTATCTGACCGTCCGGCAGCACCTCGCCTTTGTCGCGCGGCTCTACGGTGTGCCGGACCACGAAGCTCTCGCGCAGCCGCTACTGGAGGAGCTTGAGCTCAGCGGCAAGGCCGACCAGCTGCCCTCCGAGCTGTCGCGGGGCATGAAGCAGAAGCTTGCGATCGCCTGCGGCCTGTTGCACTCGCCCCGGGTCATCTTTTTTGACGAACCGCTCACCGGACTCGATCCGCTTGGGATCCGCCGCATGAAGGACTCGATCCTGCGGCGTGCCCGCGCGGGCGCGACCATTGTGCTCAGCTCGCACCTGCTCCACCTGCTCGAGGAAGTGTGTTCGCACGTGCTCATCCTCAAACAAGGCGAAAAGATCGCCGACGGCACCCTGGCCAACGTGGTCGCGCAGTTCTCCAACGGCGAAACCGGCGTGAGTCTCGAGGAAATCTTCCTCCGCGCCACGGGCGGCAGCACGGCTGCGCCGTGATTGCGTATGGGTTATCGCCAGTCGCTCATTGGGTAGTTTCCAAACCATGCTGCCGGGACATCTCTTGTCGTCGATCGCTCATCAGGCCATTTCCGAACCAATGGCCAGATAAGCGACAACCCATAACCAATAAGAAATATTCCCCGTGCTCTCCGCGCTCCTCTACCTGAAGCTGACCTCGATCCGGAACTGGTTCCGGCAGCGCTTGGGACGGTTGCGCCGGCCCAAGTATCTCATCGGGGCGGTCGTGGGCGTGGCGTATTTCTGGGCCTTCTTCTTCCGTCCCATGTTCGCCCCCAACGACCCGCGGGCCGTGGTGCCGGCGGCGCTGCCGCCTGAGGCCCAGGTGGTGCTGCCCGGACTGGCAGCGTTGATCCTGTCGGCGGTGGCGGTGCTGGTCTGCTGGCTTCTGCCCGAGGGTCGGCCCGGCTTGGGATTCAGCGAGGCCGAGGTGGCGTTTCTGTTTCCGGCACCGGTCACCCGCCGCGGGCTGATCCATTACCGTTTGATCGGCGTGCAACTGGGTCTCCTGTTCACCGCGCTGTTTTTCACCTTTTTCTCGCGTCGCTGGAGCTTCCTGGGCGGAAATCCGCTTATCCACGCGGCGGGCTGGTGGGTGATCCTGGCCACGCTTAACCTGCACACCACGGGCGCGGGCTTTGTGATCGGGCGGTTGCTGGATCGCGGCCTGACCGCCTCTCGTCGTCGGTGGTCGCTCCTGGCGGCTGTCGGGCTGGTGGTGGGTTTCAACCTGGCTTTGATCTGGCCCGTCCTGCGCGCGCCGGAGGCGCAGGATTTCACCAGCCTCACGGCAGTCGCAGCCTACCTCCGACCGATGCTGGAGCATGGCGTATTACCCTGGTTGCTGCTGCCGGCGCGGCTGGTCGTCACGCCGTTCCTGGCGCCGGACGGGGGCGCGTTCCTGCGCGCGGTTGGTCCCGCGCTGCTGGTGCTGGCGCTGCATTACGGCTGGGTGCTATGGGCCGAAACACCGTTTGAGGAGGCATCACTCGCGCAGGCGGAGAAACGGGGCGCCCGGCTCGCGGCCTTCCGGGCGGGCGGTGGCGCCGCCGCCCTGCGGGCTGCACCCACCGTGCGGCGGGATCCCTTCCGCCTCGCGGTCGGCGGCCGCCCCGAGGTGGCGTTCTGGTGGAAAAACCTTCTTTCGACCGGTTCCTATTTCAACCTGCGGATCTTCGCCGGGTGTGCCGCGGTTTTGGTGGCGGGCGGCCTGTGGCTGGACCGGCAGCCGGACCTCCTCCCTTTTCGGAGCATGGTGGCGCTCTTTGCCGGCGGGTTCGCCTCGTATGTGCTGCTGCTCGGACCTTCTCTCGCCCGCCAGGATTTGCGCAGCGACCTCGGGCGGGTTGACCTCCTGAAAAGCTACCCGTTGCGGGGCTGGCAGGTGGTGCTCGGCGAGATGCTCACTCCCGTCTCCATCCTGACCGGACTGTTCTGGCTGGCCCTGCTGGCGGCAGCGCTGACGTTTGCCCCTCCCGCGAAGTTGAATCTGACCCTGGGGCTGCGGCTCGCGATCACGGCCAGTCTCGCCGTCCTCGCCCCCGCGCTCTGCGCCCTGCAGCTCCTCGTGCCAAATGCAGCGACCCTGATTTTCCCCGCCTGGGCGCCGGGTCCGCGGACCCGGACCGGTGGCGGAATTGATGTGATGGGACAGCGGCTGATCTTCGTCTTTGGCCAGATGCTGGTCATGCTCCTGGCGCTGCTTCCCGCCGGGTTGGTGGCGGCCGGAGTATTCGTTGTCGTCCGGTGGATCGCCGGTCCGTTGCCGGCCGTACTGCTGGCCGCGCCGCCGGTCCTGGCGATCCTGCTGGCCGAGCTGACCGCGGGCCTGTGGTGGCTGGGCGGGCGCTTTGAAAAGCTCGACCTCTCGGCCGACCTGCAGCCGTGAGCCCGGTCTTGTTTCGAGAGCCGGCGGAGTGCGGGTGGAGCGCGTTGACCCCAACACGCTTGGGTGCTGTCGCTCACCCACCAGCGCATTGGGGGCAATGCGCTCCACCTGCAACAACCTGGATCCGGCTCAGCCTGTTGGTTTTGTTGCTGATCACCATCCCTGCGGCGCAGGCCGCGCCATGGACACAGGAGGTCTATGTCTGGCAGCGGCAGGCCGGTCCGGAGGTCGCGTCGGCCATGCAGGGCGCGCGGCGGCTGGCGGACGGATTCAATGTGCTCGCCGCCGTGGTGGCCTGGAGTGGTGGCCGGCCGCAGGTGTCCCGCTTCACGCCTGATTTCGCGTCGCTCGCCCGGCTCGGCAAACCCGTGGGGCTGTCGCTGCGGATCGGGCCGTTTCCGGGACCGTTTGCGGCGGATGATGCCACGGCGAAATCGCTTGCGGCGCTCGCGGCCTCGCTGCTTGCCGAAGCGCGCGCGGCCGGCCTGACGCCGAGCGAGCTCCAGATTGATTTCGACTGCGCCGAGGCGAAGCTGGCGGGTTACCGCGTGTGGCTCGGTGCGCTGCGCCCGGCGGTGGGGAAAACGCCGCTCATCTTTACCGCGCTGCCGGTGTGGCTCGGCCATGCGGCCGAGTTTGTCGCGCTCGCGCAGGCGGCGGACGGATTCATTTTGCAGGTCCACTCGCTGGACCGGCCCGTGTCGCCGGACGCGCCGTTTTCCCTGTGCGATCCGGTGCGCGCGCTGGCGTGGGCCGCGCAGGCCGGGCGGGTGGGGGTGCCGTTTCGCGTGGCGCTGCCGACCTATGGCTACCGGGTGGCGTTTGATCCGGCGGGACAATTCTTCGCGCTTGCGGCGGAGGGCCGGGACCCGGCCTGGCCGCCGGGTACGCAGGTGCGGGTGGCGCGGGCCGACGCGCCGGCGCTGGCCCGGCTGGAACAGGCGCTGGCGGCTGCTCCTCCCCCGCACTGCGCGGGGGTGATCTGGTTCCGCCTGCCGGTGGCCGGCGACCGGTTGAACTGGGATGAGACTACCCTGGACACCATCCTGCGGGGTGAAGCCCCGGCGCCGAAAATCACCGTGGCGGTGGAGTGGCCCGAGCCGGGCCTCGCCGAGATTGTCGCGGTCAACGCCGGTACGACCTCGGAGCTGCCGCCGGGCCGGGTGGCGTTGCGCTGGCCGGCTCCGGAAAAACTGCTGGCTGCCGACGGGCTCGGCGGTTTTCAACTTGAAACCCGGGGGGGCGAGGCGCAGATGGAAGCCGTGGCTGCGACGGTGCCGCCCGACGCATTTCTTGCGCCCGGCCAGAAGCGCAAGATCGCGTGGCTGCGTTTCCCCCATGAACTTTCCCTCGATGCGACCGCGCCGGCCGCCGCGCCTTAGCCTCGGCGTGGCGGGCGCGCTCGTGCTTGCCACCGCCAGCCACGCGCCTGCATGCGGCCCCTTCTTTCCCAATACTTATCTCAACGCCAGCGACGCCGAGCTGCTTGCCGCACCCGAGGGCTCATTCGCGGGCGAGATCGCCCGCCTGCTTGCCTTGGCCCCTCCCGTCCTGCCGCCATGGAAAGTGGTGCAGCCGAAGCCCGGTACATACTGGAATTCCGACGCGAAGGCGTTGCAGGAGACGCGGGATGCGGTTCTGGCGGCCGAATTCGCCGACCTCGACCGGGCGATGGCGGCACGGGGTGATCCGCCCGACCCAACCAGGACGATTGCCGACTCCTATCGGGAAGCGCGTCAGCAGCTCGAGACCTGGGCTCGCCGCCACCGCGATCAGGTCGCATCCTCCGCCCAGGCGGCGCGCTATCGGGCCGCGGGCATGAACGACTTGAGCGTGACGATTGACCCTCCCGTTGCGATTCAGCTGCCGGCCGGGCTGCCGGTGGAATTCGCCGAGTATTTTGCCGGAGCGAAAGCGTGGTATGAGGACCGCAAAGCTGACGCCCGTGCCGCATGGACAGCGGTGCTCGCGTTGCCCGAAGCGGAGCGACGGCACCGCTCGGTGTCGGCTGCGTTCATGCTGGGCCGAGTGTGGACTGAGGAAGCCGGGGTGTATGCCAGCCTCAATGAGAAAGGGGCGCGGGCCGATGCCGAAGCGGTGCGTTATGCCCGGCAGGTGCGTTCGCTGGTCGGCGCGGGTTTAGCCGACCCGCTGGGCTTGGCGGCGGCGAGCCTGGGCTGGGAGGCCAAGGCCGAGCTGCTTCGGGGAAACTACGACAGGGCGCTTAACCTTTACCTGACCCTCCACGCCATGGGCGACTCCACCGCGCTCGAGTCGCTGCGCCGCGCCGCCGGCGAGACCAATCAGCGGGCGACCCCGGAAAACCTCCTCGCCCTCGCCCGGGATCCCACCAGCCGCGGCGTGTTGACCGCCTATTGGGTGGCCAGAGGCGGCGAGCATGGCGGAGCGCTGGGTTTTGCCCAGACTCCCGGCGCGGCGGGCCGGCTGGCGGCGGCGATGCAGCAGGCCGGCGTGCAGGACCAGCCCAACGCCGACCGGCTCGCCTGGCTGGCCTACGAGGGCGGCCAGTTCGTCCTGGCGCAGCAGTGGGCCGCGCTTGCCCCGGCGAAGTCGGCCATCGCGGAATGGATCCGCGCCCAACTCGCATTGCGTGCCGGCAATCTACCGGAGGGAGAGAAGCGGCTGCGCAGTGCGTTGGCGGCAGGCGGATTGAGCGAGCCGCAGCAGCAGCGGGCCTGGGCCGAACTGGGCCGCACCTGTCTGGCGCAGGATCACGCCGCCGACGCACTCACGGCGTGGCTCGCGGGCGGTCACGACCGGGATGCCCTCTACGTGGCCAACCGGGTGCTCACCATCGCCGAACTGCGCACCTTTGTGGACGCCCATCGCGATTCGGCCCTTGAACGCACGCTGGCCCAACGGCTGGCCCGCGACGGCCAGGTGGACGCCGCGCAGAACTATTTTACCGGGGAAGACCTGCTCCAGTTCCAAGGCTATGTGCAGGACGTGCGCCTCGCCTTCGACAGCGCGAAGCTGTCGGCGGAGCGGGCGGAGGCCTTCTGGCGCGCGGCCCAGGCGATGCAGCGGCATGGAATGGATTTTCTCGGGACGGAACTTGAGACCGACTACTATTCCGATCGGCCGAAAGTTCTCCCGCATGAGCGGCTGACGGATGCGGACGAAGTTCAGGCACGTCGGGAATCGCGGCTGGCTGGCGGCGTTTTCGCGCCTACGCCCGACGAGCTGAAGCGGCTCGGGACCGCGCAGACTGCGCCGGAGAAAAAATTCCTGCATTACCGCTACCGCGCCGCCGATCTGGCGTGGTGGGCGGCGGCGTTGTTGCCGAATGATTCGGACGAGACGGCGCAGATCCTCGACACCGCGGGGCGATGGCTGGCCGCCCGCGATCCGGAGGCGGCCAACCGGTTCTATCAGGCTCTCGTCATCCGTTGCGGCAACACCGCGCTGGGCCGGGCGGCCGCAGCCAGGCACTGGTTCCCGGTGAAGCCAGCGGTACCCTAGCGCCTGCCTTTGGCTGGGTGTCGCCGGTTTCCGATGTAGGGCGGGGTCGCCGAACCCCGCCACCCGCCGGACCAGTCATCCAGAGGGAAGGAGTCAGAATGCCCTGACCGGGACTGGGCCGACGGGCGGGCTTGGGGTAGGGCGGAGATCGTCAGGCCGCTTTGCTCTGGCGGAAACCGGGGCGGGGGCGCCCCGGCCCCAATGCCTGAACGAGCATGGTGGCGGCGAGCGCCAAGCGAACCGACCAAACCTCGACTCGCTTGGCGCTCGCCGTCACGTGAGGAGGCCAAAGCAGCCCGGCAACCCGTGTCATCGCAGCGCCTCAAAATCCGCGAAAACTGCATTTTTCACTCGTCGTCGGCCTGGGCGGGGAGTAGGACTGTCCGCTTCATTTCATGTTATGAAGCACTTTCTCCAGGAGACCGACTTCACTCCGTCCGAGGCGGCGGCGGTGTTTTTGCGGGCGCAGGAGTTCAAACAGGGCCGGGGCCGGCCCGGGCCGCAGCCGCTTGCGGGCCAGACGTGGGCGATGATCTTCTCCAAGTCGAGCACCCGCACGCGCGTTTCCTTCGAGGTCGGCATCCATGAGCTCGGCGGGAACCCGCTGTTCCTGAACAAGGGCGACATCCAGCTCGGCCGGGGCGAATCGGTCGAGGACACCGCGAAGGTGCTCTCCCGTTTTGTCCATGGCCTGGTCGTGCGGACCCATGCGCACAGCGAGGTCGAGCGGTTGGCGGCGGCCGGGGGCATCCCGGTGATCAACGCGCTGACGGATTTCCTGCACCCGTGCCAGATCTATGCCGACGCCTTTACGCTGGCGGAACGGTGGGCGGCGCCGGGGGCCGACCTGTTTGCCTCGCTGCGGGGCCGCAAGCTGGCGTTTCTGGGCGACACCGCCTGCAACGTGGCCAGCTCGTGGATTCTCGGGGCGGCGCGCTTTGGGATGAAGATTGCGCTGGCCGGACCGGAGGGTTTCGCCCCCGGGGCGGAGATCGACGCGCTGTTGGCCCGGGAGGGGCTGGCCGGCGGGTATCGGTTTACGCACGACCCGTTCGAGGCGGTGCGGGATGCCGACGTCGTCTACACCGACGTGTGGGTGAGCATGGGCAAGGAGGAGGAGGCGAAGGCGCGGTTGGCGCAGATGACGCCTTACGCGGTCACCGCCAAGCTCTTTGCCGCGGCCAAATCCGACGCGTATTTCATGCACTGCCTGCCCGCCTATCCGGGCAAGGAGGTCACGCAGGAGGTCCTCGACAATCCGCGCTCGATCATCTTCGACCAGGCGGAAAACCGCCTGCACGTCCAGAAGGCCATCCTCGCCGCCCTGGTCGCGGGCCGGTGAGTTTTTAACCGCGAATGGATGCGAATGGACGCGAATGACATACGAACCAAGCAATGAAGGAAGAGAGTTTGTTTTTTCGGGATGAAGTATTTCGCATTGTGGGTGCGGCGATGATGGTGGTTAACGAGCTTGGCCATGGGCTGCATTAGAAGCCCTATGAAAACGCCTTGGTGGTGGAGTTTGTGCTGTTGGGGATTCCTCATGAGCAGCAGCGACGATTTCCAGTCATCTACAAAACCGTCCAAGTTTCAGAATATGTGCCCGACCTGATCGCTTTCGGCTCCGTGATTGTGGACACAAAGGTCATCGAAGTAATCACCGATCACAAACGCGGTCAGATGCTCAATTACCTGCGAATCACTGGCCTGAAAGTAGGCCTCATCCTGAACTTTCGGCGCGCGAAACTGGAGTGGGAGCGGATTGTCCTATCCGATCATTCGCGTTGATTCGCGTCCATTCGCGGTTTTTACTCTCTCTCCTCCTATGAAAATCGTTCTCGCCTACTCGGGCGGCCTCGACACGTCCGTCATCGTCAAATGGCTCCGCGAAACCTACGACGCGGAGATCATCACCTTCGCCGCCGACATCGGCCAGGAGGAGGAGCTGCGCGGGCTGTCGCAGAAGGCCCGGCGCACCGGTGCGTCGAAACACTACACCCTCGACCTCGTGGAGGAGTTCGCCCGCGACTTCATCTACCCGATGATCCGCGCCAACGCGGTTTATGAGGGCCAGTATTACCTCGGGACCTCCATCGCCCGGCCGCTCATCGCCAAGGCCCAGATCGCCATCGCGAAAAAGGAAAAGGCCGACACGGTCGCGCATGGCGCCACTGGCAAGGGCAACGACCAGTGCCGCTTCGAGCTCACCTACATGGCGCTGGCGCCGCAGCTCCAGATCATCGCCCCGTGGAAAATCGAGGCCTACCGCGATCTCTTTCCCGGCCGCGCCGAGATGATCGCCTATTGCGAGAAGCACAAAATCCCCGTCGAAGCTTCGCTGAAGAAGCCCTATTCGATGGACCGGAATCTCCTGCATATTTCGTACGAGGCCGGCATCCTGGAGGACCCGTGGTTTGACCCGACGACGAAGGCCAACAAGGCCATGTTCAAGCTCTCCGTCTCGCCCGAGGATGCGCCCGACCGGGCGGAATACGTCGAGCTGGACTTCGTCAAGGGCAACTGCGTCTCCGTCAACGGCCGGAAACTCTCGCCGGGCAACGTGCTCAAGACGTTGAACAAGCTGGGCGGCAAGCACGGCGTCGGCCGGGTGGACCTGGTGGAAAACCGGTTCGTCGGCATGAAGTCGCGCGGGGTCTATGAGACGCCCGGTGGCACGATCCTCATGCAGGCGCACAAGCAGATCGAGAGCCTGACTCTCGACCGCGAAGTGCAGCATCTGCGTGACTCGCTGATCCCGAAATACGCCGAGCTGGTCTATTACGGCTTCTGGTTCGCCCCCGAACGCGAGGCCTTGCAGGCGCTGGTGGACGAGAGCCAGAAGTTCGTCACCGGCACCGTGCGGCTGAAGCTCTACAAGGGCAACATCATCACCTGCGGCCGGAAGTCGAAGTATTCACTTTACGACGACAAGATTGCCTCGATGGAGGGCGTGAAGAGCTGGTACAACCAGAGCGACGCGACCGGCTTCATCCGGCTCAACGGCCTCCGCCTGCGCGCCCGCAGCCTGGCGCAGGGCGGCCCGAAGGTCTGACCTCCTCCGCGGCCCGTCGCGCCGCTCCCTCTTTCACCATGAAAACTGTCCGCCTCGGCATCGTTGGTCTCGGGATGGGTGCGTTGCATGCCGCCAATGTCCAGTCCGGCAAGGTCCGGCGGGCGGTGGTCACCGCGGTGGCCGACAACAATCCGGAGAAGTTTTCCCGGGCGCCCGGGGCCCGCGCCTTTGCGACCGCCGAGGAACTCATCGGCTCGGGCCTGGTCGACGCCGTGCTCATCGCCACCCCGCACTATTCCCATACATCCCTCGGCATCAAGGCGCTCCGGGCCGGCCTGCACGTGCTGGTCGAAAAGCCGATCTCGGTCCAGCTCGCCGACGCCCAGCGGCTCCTGGCCGCGCACCGGGGCAAAAAGCAGGTGTTCGCCGCGATGTTCAATCAGCGCACCGATCCCTTTTACCAGAAGATCCGCGCGCTCGTCCGCGGCGGCGAGCTCGGCGAGTTTCACCGGATCAGCTGGACGGTGACGGACTGGTTCCGGCCGGCCGCCTACTATGCCAGCAGCGCGTGGCGGGCGACCTGGGCCGGCGAGGGTGGGGGCATCCTGCTCAACCAGTGTCCGCACAACCTGGACCTGCTGCAGTGGATGTTCGGAATGCCGGTCCGTCTGCGCGCCTACTGCCATTTCGGCCGCTACCATGACATCGAGGTGGAGGACGACGTGACGGCCTACTTGGAATTTGCGAACGGCGCGACCGGCGTTTTCACGGCCTCGACCGGCGAGGCCCCGGGCACCAACCGCCTCGAGGTCGCGGCCGAGCGCGGCCGGCTGGTCTATGAAAACGACCGGCTGACTTTCACCCGGAACGCCGTGCCCGCGGCGGAGTTTTCCCGCACGACCAAGGAGCCGTTTGCCAAGCCGGCGACCGACGAGGTGGTGTTTCCCCTCACGGGCCACGGCGGCCAGCATGCCGAGCTGCTGCAGAACTTCATCGACGCCATCCTCGACGGCACGCCGCTGCTCGCGCCGGCCTCCGAGGGGCTGCACTCGGTCGGGCTCGCCAACGCAATGCTGCTTTCGACCTGGACCGACCGGACCGTCTCGCTGCCCATCAGCGGCCGTGCCTACGCCGGGTGGCTGAAAAAGAAAATCGCCACGTCCAAGCGCAAGCCGCGGACAAAATCCGGCGTGACGGCCGCCGATCTCGCCAAATCCTTCGGCCGCTGAGCGGTTCTGCTTTTTGTAGCCCGGCGCGGGAGCGTCGGGACGAATCCGGGCCCACGAAACGGCGAAAGCCAATTCCCATCAGGCGGGATTGCCGTAGCCCGGCTCGGAAGAGCCGGGATTCCAGGTCGCACAATGGCTGCAACCTCCCGCGTCTCCCGAGGCGGGCTACACGTGAATGGGCGCGGCGCCGGCGAGCCGCCCATCGGTGAATTATTTTGCGGCTTTTGCGCCATTTTGCGGCCAACCTTTTCAACCTTCTTCCTTCCTCCCTCATCCTTTCCACCCCCATGTCCGCTCCCGCACCCTTCCTGCACGACGACTATCTGCTGACGACCGAGACGGCCCGCCGGCTCTATCATGATCATGCGAAGCCGCAGCCGATCTTCGACTACCACTGCCACCTGCCGCCCGACCAGATCGCCGCGAACCACCAGTTTCCCAACCTCACCTCGATCTGGCTCTACGGCGACCACTACAAATGGCGCGCCATGCGCAGCAATGGCGTCCCGGAGGATTCCATCACCGGCAGCGTCACCAGCGACTACGACAAGTTTCTCGCCTACGCCCGCACGGTCCCCCACACGCTGCGGAACCCGCTCCACCACTGGTCGCACCTTGAGCTGCGCCGCTATTTTGGCATCGATCTCCTCATCAACGAGGCCAACGCCCCGAAAATTTGGGAGCTCGCCAATGCCCGGCTCGCCCAGCCCGACCTTTCGGTCCACGGCATTCTGAAGAAGTTCAAGGTCGCCGTCGTCTGCACGACCGACGACCCGGCCGACGACCTGGCGCACCATATGGCGATCGCCCGCTCCGGCCTGACCACGCGGGTCTATCCGGCCTTCCGGCCTGACAAGGCCCTGCTCGTCAACCAACCCGCGATCCTCAACCCGTGGTGCGACCTGCTCGCCACGCGCGCCGGCGTGGAGGTGAAGGACCTCGCTTCCTTCCTCGACGCGCTGAAAAAACGCCACGACTTCTTCCATTCGCTCGGCGCCCGGGTTTCCGACCACGGCATGGAAAACATCCCCGACGCCACCTGCACGGAGCGCGAGGCCGCTGCGATCTTCGCGGCGGCGCGGACCGGTGCCGCGGCCACGCCCGAACAGGCCGCCAAGTTCACCGTCTTCCTGATGCTGTTCTTTGGCCGCCTCGACGCCGCCCGCGGCTGGACGAAGCAGCTCCACCTCGGCGCGATCCGCAATAACAACTCCCGCCTGATGCGCCGGCTCGGCGCGGACACCGGCGTGGACTCCATTGGTGATTTTCCGCAGACACGCGGCCTGTCCCGCTACCTCGATGCGCTCGACGCCACCAACGAGCTGCCCAAGGTCATCCTCTACAACGTGAATCCGGCCGACAACTACGCCTTTGCGACCATGGCTGGCAACTTCCAGGACGGCGCTGTCGTCGGGAAGGTCCAGTTCGGCTCCGGCTGGTGGTTCCTCGACCAGCGCGAGGGCATGGAATGGCAGCTGAACGCGCTGTCACAGATCGGCCTGCTCAGCCGGTTCGTGGGGATGCTGACGGACTCGCGCAGTTTCATGAGCTATGTGCGCCACGAGTATTTCCGTCGCCTGCTGTGCCAGCTCATCGGCGCCGACGTTGCTGCCGGCCTGATCCCCAACGACCACGCTGCCCTGGCCGAGCTGGTGGAAAACATCTGTTACGGCAACGCCAGCCGGTATTTCGGGATGGAGGCGGGGACGTTCTGATCGGCGCCGGATGTAGGCTGGGAAGCCTGCGCTACTCCAAACCGGTGGGAAAGCTGCTCAGCACCCGCGGCTTGAGCACGGTGACGCTGGGTCGATTTGACTCGTCCCGACCAAGCGTAGGGCCGGTCTTTGACCGCCCCCCGCTGGTCGGCCAAAGCCGGGCCCAGCGCCCAAACCCATTCCGCGGCAGTAGGACCCGGCACTGGTATCTTCCCATCCTTGCACCGGGCGAATCCCTCCTCCACATTCGCGGCCTTCATGTTACGCATCCTCGGACGCTCGGGTTTGGACGTCGTCGGTGAATTTGGCGACTTCGCCCTGTTCACCGGCCGCTCGCTGCTGGCCGCCATCGGCTCGCGCAAGCTCGGCCGGCGCATCATGCGCGCGCTTTACGAGCAGGGCGTCCGCTGTCTGCCGGTCATCATCATCGTGGGCGTCTTCACCGGCCTCGTGCTCGGACTCCAGGGCTACTACGTTCTCAACCGGTTCGGCTCCACCAGCCTGCTCGGCGACCTCGTCTCTCTGACGCTGGTGCGCGAGCTCGGTCCGGTGCTGGCGGCCCTGATGCTGGTCGGGCAGGCCGGCTCGGCGCTCGCCGCCGAGCTGGGCATCCAGCGCAACAGCGAGCAGATCGACGCCCTGGAGACCATGGGGGCCAGCCCGCTGGCCTATCTGGTTGCGCCCCGGCTCATTGCCGCCCTGCTGTCGTTCCCGATCCAGACCACATTCTTCACCCTGGTCGGGCTGGTCGGCGGCTGGATTTCCGGCACCCTGGTGCTGGCGCTGCAGGGCAACGTTTACTGGTCGGCGGTGTTTCGCGCGGTCGAGCCGGCGGATGTCCGTGAGTGCCTGCTCAAGGCCGTGGTCTTTGGGCTCCTCACCACCGCCATCTGCGCACACAACGGCTACAACACCCACCGCCGGCGCCGGGCCTCGGGGGCGCGCGCCGTGAGCGCCTCGACCACCCGCGCGGTCGTGCTGTCGAGCATCAGCGTGCTCGCGGCCGACTACCTCATCACCTCGCTGCTCGTCTGAGCCATGAGCGACCCCGGTCAGACTCCCGAGCTGTTTCTCGACGTGCGCGGCATCCGCAAGCGCTTCGGGGACTACGACGTGCTCGCCGGCGTGGACCTCCTGGTGCCCCGCGGCAGCGTGGTCACCGTGCTGGGCAAGAGCGGCACCGGCAAATCCGTCTTCCTCAAATGCCTCGCCGGTCTCGTCACGCCGGACGCTGGCGAAATCCGTTTCGACGGGCGCGCGCTTGATGCCGCCAACGCCGCCTCCCGCGCCGAGTTTCGCCGCCGCTGCAGCTACCTCTTCCAGAGCAACGCGCTCTTTGATTCGCTCACCGTGCTGGAGAACGTCGCCCTGCCGCTGGAACAGACGACGCAGGTACCCAACGCCGAGATCCGCACGCGCTGCCTCGAGGCCTTGCGCCAGCTGGAACTGGAGCGTTTCCGCGACCAGCACCCGGGGCAGCTGTCCGGCGGCATGCTGAAGCGCGTGGCCTTGGCCCGGGCGATTGTCACCCGGCCCGAGCTCGTGCTGTTCGACGAGCCGACCGCTGGGCTCGATCCATTGCGGCGCAACGCCGTCTTTGAGATGGTGGCCAAATACCAGCGCCAGTTCGGCTTCACCGCCGTGCTGGTCACGCACGATGTGCCGGAGGCCCTGGCGGTGAGCGACCGGGTGGCGCTGCTGGACGGCGGCCAGATGCGATTTCAGGGAACGCCGGGGGCCTTTGCGGCGTCGGAGGATCCGGCGGTGCGGGCGTTCCGTGACAGCGCCGGCGCGCTCCGCGACACGATTGCGGCGCTGCGCCGGGGGGAGACCGTGCTTTCGGAGGATAACTTATGAAACAACAGACCAAGTTGGAGCTCGTCGTCGGCGCCTTTGTGCTCACCGGCCTGGCGGGGGTGGCCTACCTCGCCCTGAAGATCGGCGCCGGCACGCTCGTCGGCGGCGACACCTACCTCGTGAGCGCTGAATTCGGCAACATCGGCAGTCTCACGCCGGGCAGCAACGTGGTCATTTCCGGTGTGCCGGTCGGCCGGGTCGAAAAGGTGAGTCTCAACCCCAAGAATTTTCGCGCCATTGTCGACCTGCGCCTGGAAAAGGCGGTGCAGCTGCCGACCGACACCATTGCTTCGGTGAAGAGCAGCGGCCTGATCGGCGACAAATACCTCGCGCTGGCCCCGGGGGCCGACGCCGAGATGATTGCGCCTGGCGGCAAGATCACCGAACACGAGGACGATGTGGATATTGCGTCCTTGATCAGCCGCTTCGCCTTCGGCAATGTGTCGCCCGACAAAACAGAGAAAAAATGAACCTGCGCCCGATTGACCGCCGACGGTTGTCCAACCTTCCCTGCGCTCACGCGCCGGGCCACGTTCTGCTGGCTCCACCCTTAGCCCGCATCGGGAGAAGCAGTGCAGGGATCTTCGCACTCCTCTTGGCGCTCACCGGAAGCGCCCCCGCCACCTTTGCCGCCACGCCCGCTGCGCCCACGGTTGCGACCACCGCCGTCGCGAACGATCCGTCGGCCATGCTGCACGGCGCGGTGGATGAGGTGCTGGCGATCGCCTACGACGACAAGCCCGGCACCGATCCATTGCCGGTGCGCGTGCGGCCGGTGCTCGCAAAATATTTCAGCTTTGACGCGCTCACCCGCAGCGCGGTCGGCCCCACCTGGCGGAATTTCACGCCGGAGCAGCAGGCGCGCACGACCGAGCTTTTCACGGAGCTGGTGGTCCGCACGTACGCACAGAAATTTGAGCCGGGCGACCGGCCGAAAGTCTCTTTTGCCAAGGCGGTCGAGATCGACGCCAGCCGCCGGGAACTGCCGACCACGATCACCTATGCCGGCAAGAACTACGCGGTTTCCTACCGCGTCCGCCAGATGGCCGACAGCTGGCGCATCTATGATGTGAACATCGAGGGCATCAGCCTTGTGGCGAACTACCGGGCGCAGTTTGACGCGCTGGCCCAGAAGGGTGGGGCGGCGGCGATCATCGCCGCGCTGGAGAAGAACATCGCCGACTTTTCCGCCAAGAAATGACCGCGCTCCCTTTGTCCCTCCCAGCCGGCTCGCCGGCTCGCCCACCCTTGATGCGGACCTTCCAATGTAGGCGGGGTGCCCTCACCCCGCTTTCTGCCTTCCTCGTGATCCTACTGCTCGCCGGTGGCATCGGCCGCAGCACCGCCTGGGCTGCCGAAGCGACGGGAGCCTCGGCCGGTCCCGCCGGAGCCGCCCCGAACCGGGTGGATGACGACGCGGACGAGTTTGCCGTTCCGCATGTCAGCGATCCGTTCGAGCCCGTGAACCGGGTTTTCTTTCGGTTCAACGACGGCCTCTACGCCTGGGTGCTGCGGCCGTTTGCGCATGGTTACGAGAAGACGGTGCCGGCACCCGCCCAACGCGGCCTGGCCAATTTTTTCAACAACCTGAAGTTTCCCGCCCGGTTCGTCAGCAGCATTCTCCAGGGCAAGCCCGCCCGGGCGGCGAAGGAGACGGGGAAGTTTCTGCTCAACACCACCGTCGGACTCGCCGGCTTCGTGCGCGTTTCCGACTCAGTGCCGGCGCTCACCAACCTGCCGCCGGAGGATCTGGGGCAGACGTTTGGGGTTTGGGGCATTGGCAACGGCCCCTATCTGGTGCTGCCGTTGATCGGTCCCAGCACGCTGCGTGACGTCGTTGGACTGGCGGGGGACACGGAGCTCAACCCCATTAGCTGGCACCCGATTGAGGAAATCCACGGCTATGACTGGACCTGGCGCGGGGAGGCCGAGACGGTGGAGTTGGTCAATGCGATGCCCGACTTGGTCCGCACCTATGACAGCCTGCATCAGGCGGCCGTCGACCCCTATGTGGCGATGCGGACCGGCTACATCCAGCTCCGCGACGCGGCGATCAAGAAGTAGCGTGGGATTGCCACGTTTCGCATTTGCCAAACTGACGGCGGGTTTTTGGCTGGGGCATGCGAATCAGCGGAGGAAGGGCGCGGGGGGTCCCGCTCGTGGTGCCGAAAGGGGACGCGGTGCGTCCGGCGACCGACGGGATGCGGCAGGCGGTGTTTTCGAGCCTGGCGGCGCGGGTGCCGGGCGCACGCTTTGCCGACCTGTTTGCCGGCAGCGGCGCCTACGGACTGGAGGCGCTGAGCCGGGGTGCGGCGGGCGGTGTGTGGGTGGAAAAAAACGCGAAAGCCGCCGCGTGTCTCCGCCAGAATCTCGCGGTGGTGTGCAAAAGCCTGGGCCGGGACGGGTCAGGGCTGGCGGTGCTGGGGACGGATGCGCTGGCCTGGACTCCTGTGGCTGGCGAAGAGCCGGATTTGGTCTTCATCGATCCGCCCTATGAAATCATCGCGGACGTGGCCCCGGTGTTGTTCGCGCGGCTGGCCGTGGCCTTGGTCGCCAAGCCTGACGTGCTGGTGGTGTTCGAAATGCCCGGCGAACTCACGCTGGAGCCGGCCGGCTGGGAATGCGTGAAGCGCCTCGGCAAAGGCGCGCACCAGCCGACAGTGGTGATTTTCCGGCAGGCGTGAGGCCCAATCTGGTACCCCGCCTACATTGCCAACGCGGCCGTCTTACCACACCCCGCGGGCGGACTTCAGTACGGCCAGCGCGGCGACCACGGCGGTCTCGGTGCGCAGGACCCGGGGGCCGAGATGGGCGAGCGTGAAGCCATGGGCGCGAAGTAGCATCCGGTCGGCCGGGCCCCAGCCGCGTTCCGGGCCGAGCGCGAGCACCACGGGAAGGTCACGTATGACCTGACAACGTCCGAGCGGGGCGGGGGCCTCATAGTTGTCGAGGGCGATGCGGGTGGCCGCCGGTCCGGGGGTGGACAGATTACCTGTGACCCTGCGTTGGTCGGTGTTCTTTCCGTGGCCCGCTGCGGGAGCAACGGGATCGGGGCTGCCTTCGCCCTTGGACCCAAGTCCGGCGAGGGCTTCGCCAAGCGGGCGGCCCCAGGAGACCTCCGGAATCCGCGTGGCAAACGCCTGGGCGGCGCCGGCAAGGAGATGACGGTGCCATTCCCCGGACGACCAGAGGGTGCTGTGCGCGTAGCCGGGTTCGCAGCGTTCGGTGGCGACAAAGTGCAGCGCGGCGACCCCGAGCGTGGTGGCGTCGCGGAGGAGGTCGCGGGCGGTCTGCGGGCGCGGCAGGCCGAGGAACAGCGTGAGGGGGTCGGGCGGCGGCGGTTCCGGGCCCCATTGAAAGGTGAGCGTGAGCGATGCCGGACCGATGGCCGCGAGCGTGCCCCGGCCGAGCGGACCGTTGACGAGGCCGGCGTCGAAGGAGTCGCCCTCGCGGCGGTGGAGCACGTCGAGCAGGTGCCGGGCGCGCGGGTCGCTGCGCGGGAGCGGCGCGGTGATCTCACCGGGTTCGAAGAGAATGAGGTTCATGCCATCGTTCTCGTTCCCTTACTCGTTCTCATTCTCTCCGATTCCAAATGCCTTACTGACGGAGCCGAGAACGAGAATGAAAACGATTGTTACCCCGCGAGAATGCGCTCGATTTCGGCCAGCTCGGCCGAGGAGAGGGCGAGGCATTCCAGGGTCGCGAGGTTTTCCTCAATCTGGGCGGGACGGCTGGCGCCGATGAGGACGGAGGTGACGGCGGGCTGGCGCAGCACCCAGGCCAGGGCCATCTGGGCGAGGGACTGGCCGCGGTTTTTCGCAAGGGCGTCGAGTTGCCGGATCTGGGCCAAACGGGCCTCGGTGATGTGCTCGGGTCGGAGAAAACGCGGGTCGTGGGCGGCGCGGGAGTCGGCCGGGATTCCGGCCAGGTAGCGATTGGTGAGCAGGCCCTGGGCGAGCGGGCTGAAGACGATGCCGCCGATGCCCTCGCGCAGGAGCACATCAAAGAGGCCACGCTCGGGGGTGCGCTCGTACATGGAGTATTTCGGCTGGTGGAGCAGGCAGGGCGTGCCGAGATCGCGGAGGATCTGGGCGGCGCGGGCGGTCTGCTCGGGATTGTAGTTCGATAGCGCAACGTAGAGGGCCTTGCCGCTTCGGACGGCGTGGGCGAGGGCACCCATGGTTTCCTCGAGGGGCGTGTGGGGGTCGGGCCGGTGGTGGTAGAAGATGTCGACGTAATCGAGGCCGAGACGGCGGAGCGATTGGTCGAGGGAGGCGAGCAGGCTCTTGCGCGAGCCCCATTCGCCATACGGGCCGTCCCACATGAGGTAGCCGGCCTTGGTGGAAACGACGAGCTCATCGCGGTGGTCGACGAGGTCCTCGCGCAGGATGCGGCCGAGGGTGGTTTCGGCGGAGCCGGGGGGCGGGCCGTAGTTGTTGGCGAGGTCGAAATGGGTGATGCCCAGGTCGAAGGCGCGCAGCACAAGGTCGCGGGAAGTCGTGGGGTTATCGACGGCGCCGAAGTTGTGCCAGAGGCCGAGGGACAGCAGCGGGAGCTGCAGGCCGCTGCGACCGCAGCGGCGGTAGAGCGCGGGATGGGCGTAGCGGGCGGGATCGGGCTGGTGCGGCATGGGAGGGCCGCGAGTGGAACAGTCCCGGCGGGAGGCGGCAATGCGGAAGGTGCCAAGGACGTTCCGCCGTCCGGGGGCCGGGCCGGCTTTTCGCCTGACGGAGCCCGCCGTCCCGGGGAGCACTCAGGCCGCGTGAGGCAGGTGGAAGCCCGGGCCGGAGCGACCAGGCTGGTGGAGCCGGTCGCGGTAGTCGGAAGGGGACTCGCCGGCGAGGCGGTGGAACGAACGGTTGAACTGGGACAGCGACTGGAATCCGACCGCATAGGCGGCCTCGCTGACGCGCAGGTGGGGGTTGAGCAGGAGCGTCTTCACCTTTTCGACGCGGACGTGTGACAGGTAGTCGGTGAAAGTCATCCCGGTGGCCAGCTTGAAGATCTTGCAGAAGTAAAACACGCTCATGTGTACGGCCTGCGCGACGTCCGCCAGGGCGATCTCCTCGGCGTGGTGCTCAGAGATGTAAGCCCGGGCCTGGGTCACCGCGGGCGGTTCCGCGTTGTTTTCCTGGATCATGAGCTGGTTGCTCAGCACCGACAGGTGTTCGGCGAAGATCCCGAGCAGGCGCACCATCGAGCCGTAGTGCGACCGGACGACGACGCGGGTCTGGAAATAGGCGGTTTCAAACGCCTTCAGGTCGGCCGGCGGCACGCCCCACGCCGTCAGCTGGCGGGCCGCCCGGGCGAACTGGGTCTTGGTTGGGGCCTGCAGCAGCACCTGCCCGGTCTGCAGATAGGCCACGACCTCGTCGCCGACGCGGATGGGGATGGCGGATTCGCTCAGGCCCGCGAAACATTCAATGGTGCGGGCCTCGAGGCGGGCGTCCTCCTCGACTTTCTGCTGGAGTTGGAGGCAGGCGGAGCACGACTTGCTGGTTTTGGCCATCAGGGTGCAGAACGGGTTCACCTGCTTCGAACCCTGGAAAGAGGACTGCAATGAGCCCACCGGGCGGAGGCCCAACGGCAGGCCGGTGGTGGTCTGGAAGGCCTGGGCGTACTCGCGGTAGATCTCCGCCTGCCGCAGCCGCGCGACGAGGTTGCGGCTGTGGCGGGCCCGGTCGTCCGCCGGATGCGGGGTGGATGGGCCGGAGGCGGGCGGGAGGAGCGATTGGGTTTGCATGCTCCCAGAGTACCACCCGCCCGGCGGACTGACCATTGGGGCCGGTGCGCTTTCTCGCTAGGGAAAATCCTTAGGCGGGGCGGGGCGGGCACAAACTCCCTTGCCCCGCGCCGCCCGGTGCGACAAAACCTCGGGCTTCGTGCCCTTGTCCGACCCATCCAAACTCACCAATGCCGAGCTGGTCGCCCGGTTGCGGACCAACCTCGCCGAGCGCGAGCAGTTTGAGCGTGAACGCGCCGGCATGCTGAGCGAGCTGCGCGATATGAAGGCGGCGCTGGACGAGCACTCGATCGTCGCGATCACGAATGCGGCGGGGAAAATCACGTATGTGAACGACAAGTTCTGCGCGATTTCGCAGTACAGCCGCGAGGAGCTGATCGGCCAGGACCACCGCATCATCAATTCCCGGCACCACCCGAAGGCGTTTTTCCAGGAGCTGTGGGGCACGATCGTGCAGGGGCGGGTCTGGCACGGCGAGATCCGCAACCGGGCGAAGGACGGATCGCTCTACTGGGTCGACACGACGATCTTTCCCCGGCTGAACGAGTCCGGTCAGCCCGTCCACTATGTCGCGATCCGCACCGACATCACCCAGCGCAAGACGGACGAGGCCGAGCTGGAGCAGTTCGCCCGCGACCTGGAGGAGAAAAACAAGGAACTGGAAACCATCGTCTACACGGTCTCCCACGACCTCCGCTCGCCGCTGGTAAACGTGCAGGGTTTCAGCAAGCAGCTGAACCGTGCCTGCGAGAAGATCCAGGCCGCGGCCGCCGGGGCGCGGGACGGCCTGGTGCCCGCCGCGGATCTGAAGCAGCCGGTTGAAGTCGCCATTCCCCAGGCGCTCCGCTTCATTAATGCGGGCGTCAACCGGATGGAGATGCTGCTGGCCGGGCTGCTCCGCTATTCCCGGCTGGGTCGGGTTGCGCTGACCATCCGGCCGCTGGACATGGATGCGCTGCTGGCCGAGATTGTCACGGCGATGAGCTTCCAGCTCGGGGAGGCAAAGGCCGAGGTGCGGGTCGACCCGCTGCCGGGCTGTCTGGGTGATAGCGTGCAGACCAACCAGGTTTTTTCCAATCTCATCGACAACGCGCTGAAGTACCGCGACCCGGCCCGGCCACTGCGCCTCACGGTGAGCGGCCGGATCGAGGCAGGCCAGGCCGTCTATGTGGTGGCGGACAACGGCATCGGGATTGCGCCCGAGCACCAGGGCAAGGCGTTCGAGATCTTCCACCGCCTGAACCCCGAGGCGGGGGCCGGCGAGGGCCTCGGACTGACCATCGCCCAGCGGGTGCTGGAGCGCCAGCGGGGGCGGATTTGGGTGGAGAGCCGGGAGGGGGAGGGATCCACGTTTTTTGTTTCGTTGCCGTCGGGCGAAACCTAGGCTGCATTCCCCCCGCATGAAAAACGCCCCCATCATCCTGATCGTGGAAGACGACGAGGGCCACGCCATCCTCATCCGGCAGAACTTGGAGGCGGCCGGGCTGAGCAACCGCATGGAGCATTTCCGCGACGGCCAGGCGGTGCTGGATTTTTTCTTTCCCAAGGCGGGGGCGGCGGCCCGCGCGCGCGGCGAGGTCTACCTCGTGCTGCTGGACATTCGCATGCCCAAGGTGGATGGCATCGAGGTGCTGCGCCGGCTGAAGGCCGACGCCGAGCTGCGCACGATGCCGGTCATCATGCTGACGACGACCGACGACGTGCGCGAGGTCGAGCGGTGCCACCAGCTGGGCTGCAGCGTCTATATCCAAAAGCCCGTCGACTACGACCGGTTTGCCGAGGCCATCCGCCGGCTCGGCCTGTTCGTGACGCTGCTGCTGGTGCCGCCCCTGAAGGGCGGCTGAGTCCCCCGGCCCGTGCCTGATTCGCTCAAAGCCGCCTCCATCCTCGTGGTCGACGACGACGAGGGCCTGCTCATCCTCATGGCGGAGGCGTTTCGCGCGGAGGGTTGCGAGGTGGCCACGGCCGGCTCCGGCGCCGAGGCTCTGGCGTGGCTGGCGCGCCAGACGCCGGACCTGATGCTGCTCGACCTGAAGATGAAGGATGTGGGCGGCCAGGCCCTTTTGGAGCGGCTCCGGCAGGACCGATCGCCCGTGCCCTTTGTCGTGGTCACCGGTCAGGGTGACGAGAAGGTGGCGGTCGAGGTGATGAAGCAGGGTGCGCTGGACTACGTCATGAAGGACACCGGTCTGCTGGATCTGCTGCCGGTCGTGGTCAAACGGGCGCTCACGGTGCTGGAGCGCGACCGGGCCCTGGCCGCGGCCCAGGGCGAGCGCCAGCGACTCGAGAAGGAGCTTCTGCAGATCAGCGAACGGGAGCAGCAGCGGATCGGGGAGGACCTGCACGACGGCCTCGGCCAGCAGCTGACGGCGATCGAGATGTTGTGCACGGGCCTGAAGGAGGATGTGGTGGGCCAGCCCGAGCTCTCCCGCCAGGTGGAGCAGATCGGCCAGTTTCTCCGGGAGTCGATCTCGCAGGTGCGGCTCATGGCGCGCGGTCTGGTGCCGATGAAGGACGACCCCGAGGCGCTGCAGGTCAGTCTGATCGCGCTGGCCGAGCGCACCAATTCCCTCCGCCGCCTGCGCTGCCGGCTCGAATGCCCGACGCCGGTGCTGTTCGACGGCAGCGCCATCGCCGGGCATCTCTACCGCATCGCCCAGGAGGCGGTGAACAACGCCGTGAAACACAGCCAGGCCGCCGAGGTGGTCATCCGCCTGGTGCAGCACCCGGCTTTCCTGGAACTGCAGGTGGCCGACAACGGGAAGGGCTTTCCCAAGGGCCGGAGCGACGGCATGGGCCTGCACGTGATGAAACACCGGGCCAGCGTGATCGGCGCGGACCTGACCGTGGAGTCAAAGCCGGGCAAGGGCGTGACGATCACCTGCCGCCTGCAGCGAACCCCATGAAACCCACCGGCAAAAGTTCCAAGCCGCCCGCACCGGCCGCCGGCCGCCAGAAGATCCTCCTGGTGGACGATCATCCGTTCATGCGGGCCGGGCTCGCCCAGCTGATCAACAAGCAGGCCGATCTCGTGGTGTGCGGCGAGGCCGGCAGCCCCGCCGAGGCAGCCGGGGTGCTGGCGAAGACGGGCGTGGATCTGGTCCTGTCCGACATCACCATGCCGGGGCGGAGCGGCCTCGAGTTCATCAAGGATCTGCAGGCGGTGCATCCGGGCCTGCCGGTCCTGGTGGTTTCGATGCACGATGAGATGATCTATGCCGAGCGCGCACTGCGGGCCGGCGCGCGCGGCTACATCATGAAGGAGGCCGGGGGCGAAAACCTGCTCGCGGCCATCCGCCAGATTCTGGCCGGCCAGGTCTACGTCAGCCCCAAGATGTCCGCGAAGATCCTCGACAATCTCTCGGCGCCGAAACCGCGGGGTTCGGTGTCGCCGATCGAGCGGCTGACCAACCGCGAGTTTGAGGTTTTCCAGCTCATCGGTCACGGCAAGGGCACGCGGGAGATCGCGCGGCAGCTCGGGCTCAGTCCCAAGACGGTCGATGTGCACCGCGGCCACATCAAGGAGAAGCTCGCACTGGGCGATGCGACCGCGCTGGTCCGCTATGCCGTCCGCTGGGTGGAGACGCAGAGCCACGATCCGGGCCGGCCGGCCTGAGGGAGCGTCCGGTCCGCGGCGGCGGGGTCTTGCCCGGCGCCGTGGGTTTGGGCTTCCGGTTGCCGGTCAAACGGTTTAACGTCGCGGGCGTCTCCGCTTCGCGTCCTCGGTGCCGCCTCCAGACCCTTCCCCATGAAAACCGCCCTGTCCCTCGCCCTGGTGCTTGCCTGTGCCACTTTCGTCCCCGTGCTGCGCGCCGCGGATGAACCCACCAAACCCGTCACACCCGACCAGCCGGTCGTGCTGTTCAACGGCAAGGACACCACGGGCTGGTTTTCCCAGCTCAAGGATCCCAAGGTCGCGGCGGACGCCGTCTGGTCCGTCAAGGATGGCATCCTGGCCTGCACCGGCAAGACCAACGGCTACCTGCGCACGGAGCAGTCCTACACGCAGTATCACCTGCTGGTGGAGTGGCGCTTCACCAAAGCTGGGAACACGGGGGTGCTGGTGCACATCAATCCGCCCGACACGGTCTGGCCCCGCTGCATCGAGTGCCAGGGCATGCACGCTCACCAGGGCGACTTTTGGATCTGGGGCGGCGCGAAGGTGGCGGAGCCGATGGTGCAGAAGAACGGCGTGTTGCGCCCGGGACCCGATGCCGAGAAGGCGCTGGGCGAGTGGAACACCTACGAGGTCGACTGCCGCGACGACACGGTTACCATCACCGTCAATGGCAAGGTGGTCAACAAGGTCACCGGGGTGAGCCCGACCAGCGGGCAGGTGGGGATCCAGTCGGAAGGCGCGGCCATCGAGGTGCGCAAAGTCGTGATCGGCCCGCTGCCGAAGCGCTGACCGGTGGTCGAGCTCCTGCGCTCGCCCGCCGGGCTGCGGTTGTTTTTTTCCGGTTTTTGGGAAAATCGATTGGCGTAGCTCAATTCTTTGCAGAGTCGGCTGCTCGATCTGCCGCGATAAAAGCGAGGTGACTTTATGACGCCTTGCCTGATCTCTGATGTGGGTGGGGTGCCCTCGCCTCGCGGGGAAGGAAGCGGGGTGAGGGCACCCCGCCCACATGTCCAGCGGCTCCGGCTTGGCCAGAAACCGGAAACGCGAAAAATCCCCTTGCCGCCCCGGCCGCGGTGGGGCCATCTCTCAAGCTGCATGAATGCCGCCGCCTATCTGCCGATCTTCATCCAGGCCCTGCTGGCCGCCGGACTGGCCGGGCTCATCGTCGGCGTCAGCCACCTGCTCGGCCAGCGCGCGAAACACACCGCCATCAAGGACTCGCCCTACGAATGCGGCGTCAAGGGCACCGGCCTCACCCACACCCGCTTCTCGGTGAAGTTCTACGTCACCGTGATGCTCTTCATCCTCTTCGACATCGAGGTCGTGTTCCTGATCCCGTGGGCTTTCATTTACCGCGATTTTCTCGCGAACCACATCGCCATTCTCGGTCCGGTCATGTTCTTCCTCTTCGTCATGGTGCTCGGCTTGTTTTACGAGGTGAAGAAGGGCGCCCTCGAGTGGGAGAAGTAACGCCCGCGCCAATCCCAAGGGTCCCACGCACAACACCGACTTTCGGCTCCGAGGGAGCCTGCCCTCTGGTTAACTGGCATTTGTTGAGGGCGACCTGAATTTTTTCTTTATGCGGCTCGACAAAATCATCGCCCGGGGCCGCATCGTGGACTTGCGCAGCTCGAGCATGGAGGGCGCGCTGGAGGAGCTGCTGGCGGTGTCCGTCTCCCGTTTCCCCGATCTCAAGCCCGAGCCGCTGCTGAAGGGCCTGCTGGCCCGCGAGAGCACGATGACGACCTATCTGGGCGGCGGCATCGCCCTGCCGCACGTGCGGCTCAAGATGGGGCGGCGCTACCTGCTGGCCATCGGCCGCAGCCGCCCGGGCATCCGCCACGACGGGCCTAAGGATGACAACCGCGTCCACCTCATCCTCATGCTGCTGGTGGACGAGCGCGCCCGCGATTACCTCCAGCTCCTCGCCTCGATCGCCCGGCTAGTCAAGGAGCCCGAGCTCGTTCGCAGCCTGGTCGACGCCCCTTCGCCGGGCGATCTCTATGAGCGGCTCATCGCGGGCTTCGGCGGCCTGCTGGCGCGGCCGGTGCAGGTCCAGCAAAACCGCATCAACCGCCTCATCCTCCGGGCCGCCGACCGGGTGGCCAAGGGCGCGGGCTGCGCCGCCGTCATGATCTTCGGCGACACCTTTATCAGCGGCATCGAGCCGGGCGCGTGGTTTCCAAAGACGAAAACTATTTTAGTGACCCGCAACCTCGTCGAACCGGGCGACGATCCGAAGGGCTTTGCCGAGGTCATCCAGGTGCGCTCGTTTTCCTCGCAGCGCATGGCCCAGCTGCGGAGCGCCATCCTCGTCGCGCTCACCCGCGGCACGATCGAGTTCACCGACCGCGTCTGCTGCGTCGACGGCATCACGGGCAGCAACCAGTTTGACACGCTGGTGGTGGTGGATGTGGAGCGCGAGTTCCACGCCCTGCGGTCCGGCCAGGCCGACCTGCTGCCGGAGGACGTGAAGCCCGAAGTGCTGGAGCGCGTCATCGCCGTTGCCACCGAACTGGCGGTCGAGGGCCGCGAGGGCCGGCCGGTCGGCTGCCTGTTTGTCATCGGGGACACCGCCAAGGTCGAGAAGCTGACCAAGCCGCTCGTGCTGAATCCATTTTACGGCTACAAGGAGGAGGACCGCAACATCCTCAGCCCGTTCATGGATGAGACGGTGAAGGAGTTCTCGACGATCGACGGCGCCTTCATCATCCGGGGTGACGGGGTGGTGGAGTCGGCCGGCAGCCTCATCCAGGCCACGGACAGCAACCACGCGCTGCCGGGCGGGCTGGGCAGCCGGCACGCGGCGGCAGCGGCCATCAGCGTGGCCGCGAAATGCATCTCCATCGTGGTGTCGTCGAGCACGAGCCAGGTCGCGCTCTTCCGGCGGGGCGTGATGCTCCCGCTGACGGAAAAGCGCCGGTAGGCGGCGGTCGTTGGCTGGGTGGTCGGACGGTATACCGGTGGCCTAAAGTCAACGCAGATTGTTTGCTAAAACATCCCCCCGCCGCATTTTATCCGTTGCGTACTGGCATGCTAATTGCATTCATGCGAGCGTGTCTGGGTGTTGGGCAGCGGCCGACGGCTCAAGCACTCACCGCCCATGCCCACTCCTCCCACCGCACGACCGGCGGTCCCATCACTATTTTTCATAACCCTGCTTGGGGTGGCGGCTGATTGTACGTTTTGCGGACCTGCAGCTTTGACTCGGACAGCGGCTGCAAGTGCCCGTCCCGCTCCATTGTGATGTTCCGCTGGCACCTCAGGCTCGCGCTGCTCGCGGGCTGTCTGACGAGCGCGGCTGCCGGTGCGGTCATGGTCAATACGTCCTCCCCGGCCGATCTGCCGGTCGGCGAACTTGGCGCCCAAGCGGCGGTGCTCGATCCGGTCAATGTGTCGTTGCGGTCGGAGCCGAGGACCGGCTGGCTGACGAACTCTCCCAAGCTCGATGCCGAGGTGGCGCCATGGAATGGCGTAGCCCGGCCGGGTGCACCCGCGATCCCGTCGGCGGCGGAGGGGCGGATCCGTTGGTTTCAGGAGGCGGGGTGGACGCTGCTGGTTGGCCTGACGGTGGCGGGGGCCGCCCGCTTGGTGGGACGCCGGGCGCGGAAGTTGGGCGGCGAGGCGGAAGGCCTCCTGGTCGAGCGGGCCGGCCGTCTGATGCGCTTGAACGCCGAGCTGACCCGGCTGCACCGGGCCGAGTGCGACGAAAAGACGGCGGCGCTGCGGGCCGAGGAAAAGGCCCGGCTCACGGCGCTCCGGCACCAGCTTGACCCGCACTTTCTCTTCAATGTCCTCACCTCGATCAGCGCCTCGCTGCCGGCGGGCGAGGGGGCTACCCGGGGCATGGTGGAGCGACTGGCCGAATTCTACCGGCTCACGCTACGGCGGAGCGAGGGAGACGAATGGACCACGCTCGGCGAAGAGATCGAGCTGCTGCGGACCTATTTTGAGATCGAGCGTTCGCGCTGGGGCGACCTGCTCGAGGTGCACGTCGCATGCGAGTCGGGCTTGGAAGGCGAGCGCCTGCCGCACTTCCTCCTGCTGCCTCTGGTGGAAAACGCGCTGAAATACGGCCGCGCCACGAGCGCCGACCAGATCGGGGTGCGGCTCGTCGCCCGCCGCGAGGCCGGCACCATCTTCATCGAGGTAGCCAATACCGGCGAGCGGGTCGAGCCCTCCGCCGCCACCCGGCGGGTGCCCTCGCTGGGCATCGGCCTGGACAACGTCCGCCAGCGCCTCGCCCGCTGCTATCCGCAGGGGCATGACCTCGGCCTGTCGCATGCCGACGGTTGGGTGGCCGTGAGCCTGCGGCTCGCCCCGCTTTCCCTTGCATGATCCCGAGCTGCCCCCGCTACCGCACTCTGCTCGTCGACGACGAGGTTTCCGTCCGTACGGATCTGCGGACCAAGCTCCTGGCTCATCCCGAGGTCACGGTGGTCGGAGAGGCGGCGACGGTCCGGACCGCGCGTGCCCTGCTGGCCAAGGCGGAGTATGACCTGGTGTTTCTCGATGTGCAGATCATCGGCGGGGAGGGCTTCGACCTCGTGCCCGACGTGCGGCCGGAGGCGCGGGTTATCTTCGCCACCGCGCACGACCGCTATGCGCTCCGTGCGTTTGAAATCAACGCACTCGATTACCTGCTGAAGCCGGTCGCGCCGGAGCGCCTGGCCCGCAGCATCGACCGCCTCGGCGTGCCCCGACCCAACGAATCGGCCGAGACCGACGCGGCCCCGCACGGCGCGCTCCGGCCCGATGACACGGTGTACCTCCGCGCCGGACCGCGGGCGCGGTTTGCCCCGCTGGCCGACATCAACCTGATCGCGGCGTGCGACAACTACTCCGAGGTCATTCTTGCCGACGGGGCGAAGCTGCTCCTCCGCAAGACCCTCAAGTCTTGGGAGGATTCGCTGCCCCCGACCCATTTTATGCGCGTGCACCGCACGCAGATTGTGAATCTGGCCCGGGTGGTCCGCTACGAGCGCGACCCGGAAGAGCACACGCTGCTCTTCCTCGATGGACTGCCCGCCCCGGTGCCGGCGAGCCGGGACCGCTGGCCCGATTTGCGGGTGCGGCTGTCGGCTTTCCGTCCGACACCCTGAGGCGGTGGCGGACTTCGGCGGCTGTTTCCGCCGTTCGCCACAGGGGCTCCGCGACTCGCCACCGACGGATGGACACGGTGCGGCGGCTGCGGTGTGGGTGTTCGCAGGCGGAGGGGTTCTCCGCTCACACCAACAACCAAATCAGCCAACATGAATACGTCCTCCACCCGCCTCCGCACTGCGCTGCTCCTTGCCGCGCTTGTCAGCGTTCCCTTCGCCAACTCCGCCTTCGCCGACATCGTCGTCCCAGTCACGAGCGACACCGAAATCGTGTTGGACAACGGTGACGCGAACGCGCTCACTTATCACAACACGCCGTTGGGACCGTCGACCATCGATTTGCTCGCTCTGAAGCCCACGAATCAGGACTTTCAATACTACCCGCTGCTCAAGTTCGACCTTTCGTCTTACAGCGGCGACACGGTGACCGGCGGCGCCACCCTCTCGCTGTACGTTAATAATGCGAATGTCAGTAGCTTCAGCGTGGGACTCGTGTCGCTGGCGGCGCCCTTCAATCCGGCTACCACCACCTATGACAACTACTATGGCACTGAATTCAGTGGTGGAAGCTGGGGTGCGGCCATCGGCTCCGCTCAGGTATTTTTCCCGACGAGCGCCGGTTTCTACTCGTTTGCGATTCCGCAGGCAACCGTACAGAGCTGGATCGACAGTCCCTCAGCCAATTACGGTATCGGGATTGTGACCACCTATGGTACCCCTGGAGTTGTTGATTTCTCTTCCTCCACGGGTGGCCACCCCGCGACGCTATCCTTCAGCGCCGTCCCCGAGCCCTCGACTTACGCCGCGATCGCCGGCGGCCTGATGCTCGGCATCGCCATGCTGCGCCGCCGCAAGTCGGCCGCCTGAGCCCGACCTATCCGCCGGCGGCCGGCGCGCATGCGCCGCCCGCCGGTGTGAGCTGCGGTTTCGGCTACCCCTTCGTCCCAGCCGCACCGTCTTTGCTTTTTTGTTGGACTGTCTGAAGAACCCAAGGCGCCGCCCACCCTCACCGGTGGGCGGCGCTTCTTTTTTTGCCCGGTCGGCCGGCGCCGGGCAAAACGGCCGGAAACCGGGCCGGGAGGCCGCAATTTGCTTGTGGCGGGCGCGACGACGGGTTTTCTGCCGTCACCCCTTGGACCGCGACTGAACGGCCATCTTTACCCCATGAAAACGACTCCCCATCTGCTGCGCCTTGCCTTGTTTCTCGCCGGACTGCCGGCGCTGGTCCCGATCGCCTCCGCCCAGGGTGGTGCGGCCCGGCCCGGGCCGCCGACCCGCCTGCCCAACACGCCCGGCACGCCCTTGCTGATTCCCGCCGGACCCGGGGCCGAGGCGCAGGCCCGGGCTGTTGCCAAGCAAACGGTCTGCCTCGCCGACGCCACCGCGGACACCCAGGCCCAGGGCGCGCCCGGGGCGAATCCGCCCGTGACGGTCGACGGCGACTTTCTCATCGGTCCGGCCTATGTTGAGGCGCCGGAACGGAAGGCCGACCCGGCCGTGCCCAAGGGCGCCGTCACCCAATTCACCCTCACTTCGGCCGACAGCAAATTCTACCCCGGCATCACGCGGGATCCCGGCACGCTGGGCGTGGTTGATCCGGACAACCGCTATACCCTGCTGGTGCCGACCTCGCACCCGGCGCCCTGGAAGCGCACCGTAAATGTTTATGTGCCAAGCCAATACGTCCCAGGCACGGCGGCGCCATTCCTCGTGACCGCGGACGGTTTTGATACGTCGCTCCCGACTATTCTCGACAACCTGATCGCCGCGCACCGCCTGCCACCGCTGGTGGTGGTGGGCATCGCCAACGGCGGCGGCGACGCCCAGGGCAGCGAGCGCGGCCTCGAATACGACACAATGTCGGGCAAGTACGCCGAGTTCGTCGAGGCCGAGGTGCTGCCGCTGGCGGAGAAGACCGCCCGCGTGACGCTGACCAAGGATCCCGAGGGCCGCGCGACGATGGGAGGCAGTTCGGGCGGCTCGGCCGCACTGATCATGGCCTGGTATCACCCCGAGCTCTATCACCGCGTGCTCACCTACTCGGGCACCTATGTGAACCAGCAGTGGCCGTTCACCCCTGCGATGCCGCACGGCGCGTGGGAGTTTCACGAACATCTCATTGCCGAGAGTCCGGTGAAGCCGCTCCGCCTCTGGCTCGAGGTCGGCGACCGGGACAATTACAACCCGAACGTGATGCGGGACGACATGCACGACTGGGTCGTGGCCAACCAGCGCATGGCGGTGGTCCTGCGGGCCAAGGGCTACCACTACCAGTTTGTGTTCGCCCGCAACGCAGGCCACACTGACCGGACGGTCCGGGGGCAGACGCTACCGGCGGCCCTCGAGTGGCTGTGGCAGGGCTATCCGAAGGAACCGCCGGCCACCGCCAAGTGATTCGGGTGGGTCCGGGACCCGCATCAGGAGTTGGCTGCATTTTCGGCCTTGCCCGGGGGAGTCGGGCGGGCATCGTCGCCCGTCATGCTTTCGCGCCCCACCCCGTCCGCGCTGCTGTTGATTGCCGCGCTTGTCTTCACCGGTTCGACGCGCGTCGCCGCGGCGGACTTTTTTGTCTACTACGGCTCGCCCGATGGCGGCGCCGGCAAGGGCATTTCGCTCGGCCACTTTGACAGCGCGACCGGCGCGCTGACCGCCCCGCAGCTCGCGGTGCAGGCCGAGGGCCCCTCGTTCCTCGCCCTTGCGGCCGACGGCAAGCACCTCTACGCCTGCCTCGAGAAGGCCGGCAGTGTGGGGGCCTACGCCATCGACCCGGCCACCGGGGCGCTGCGCCTGCTCAACACCCAGCCCTCCGGCGGCGCAGGTCCCTGTCACCTCAGCTTTGACCGCACGGGCCGGTTTGTGCTCGTCGCCAACTACGACGCCGGCAGCGTCGCGGTGTTTCCGCTCGCGGCCGATGGCACGCTCGGCGCGCGCACCGGTTTCGACCAGCATACGGGCAAGGGCCCCAACGCCGAGCGCCAGGAAGGTCCGCACGCCCACGGCATCATCACCGACCCGACCAACCGCTTCGCGCTCTGCTGCGATCTCGGCAACGACCGGATCCATGTCTACCGGTTTGACGCCGCCACCGGGACGCTGACGCCGAACACGCCCGCCACGCTCAGCGTCGCCCCCGGGGCCGGTCCGCGGCACCCGTTGTTCTCCGCCGACGGCAAGGTGCTTTATGTCATCAACGAAATGGGCGCCACGGTGACCGCATTTAACTGGGACTCGGCGCGCGGTACCGCTACGGAATTCCAGACCATTTCCACGCTGCCGGCGGATTTCAAGGCCTTCAACAAGGACGCCGAGGTG
Organism: uncultured Opitutia bacterium; assembly: GCA_903873805.1. GTDB lineage: Bacteria > Verrucomicrobiota > Verrucomicrobiia > Opitutales > Opitutaceae > CAIQQB01. The sequence goes on from CAIQQB010000131.1 coordinate 31,824, forward strand.
AAGCTGCATCCGAACGGGAAATTTCTCTATGCCTCCGCCCGCGGCCACGACAGCATTGCGGTTTTCGCGATTGAGTCAGCGACCGGCCGGCTGACGCTGGCCCAGGATGTTTCCACCCGCGGTGAGTATCCGCGCCATTTCAACTTTGATCCCACCGGCGCGTTCGTGGTTGCCGGCAATCAGAACTCGAACACGGTCGTGGCCTTCCGCGCGGACGCCGCCACGGGCAAACTCACCCCCGTCGGCGAACCGGTCGCCGCTCCGGCGCCGATCTGCATGCTGTTCCTGCCGGTGCCGGCCGGTGCGGGACGCTGAAGTGGCGAGGCGCTTCCGGGCTATCGGAACAAGTTGGGACGGACTGGGCTGCGCCGGAAGGCCGGGCGGCGAAGGCTGGAATTGCGGGCCAGTCCGAACTTTGGGGTTGCGCCGGGCCGGGGCGGGCTGTGTCCTGACCGTTCAACCATTTAAACACCATGCAAGAAGTCGTCACCCTGGAATGCACCGAAGCCAAGAAGGAGGGGAAACCCGCCTCCCGCTACCTCACCACGCGCAACAAGAAGACCGTCACCGAGCGCATCGAGAAGAAGAAATACAACCCGCACCTCAAGCGGCACACCCTGCACAAAGAGATCAAGTGATCCGTGGTCCCGGCCCGCGTGGCCGCCCCCATTTTCAGCCGGGCCTGCGCGCCCGGCTTTTTTGCGTCCGTTTTTCGACGGGTGCTTGGAAATGGGGCCGGGGCGCCCCGCCCCGGTTCTTGTCCGGCATCCAACCAGCGGGGTGAGGGCACCCTCCTGCATCCCAAGGCAACCCAGGTCTGGAGATCGCGTTCCGCCTCGGAGACGAACCCGGACGCCGGCCCTGACAAGAAACTGGAGACTTGCCCCGAGCCGATCCAACGGCAACTTTTGGCTTCGCATCAGGTTTTCCCCGAACCATCTTAGCCCATGCGCCGCATTGCCATCTGTTTTCTCACGGTGCTGAGTTTGGTCGCCGCGGCAGCCCAAGAGGCGCTCACTCCGCCCGCTCCGACCTACGAGGGGTTGCTCGTCCAAGCCCGTGCACTGTTCCAAGCCGGCAAGCTTGAGGATGCGTTGGCCCGCGTCAAAGAGGCCGGCCGGCTTGCCCCCGAGCCTTTCAGGTATGAGCCGCTGGAACTCCAGGCGCGCATTTTGTTGAAAATGTTCGGTCCGGACATGGCCGGGGCCTCCCTCGATTTCGCCATTCACCTGGCCCCGCCCGGAGAGCAGGCCCGGTTGCAGGAACTCGCGAAACAGGTGGCGATGCCCCCTCCGCCCACTCCGGCAGAACTGCCGTCACCACCCATTGACATCGGCAAGTGTTACGGACCTTTCCGGTGTGAATCCTATTTGGAGGCGGCGGAGGCATTGCAGGCGCTGCCCGAGACGCAGCGTCTGGCGCAGTTGCGCGCGTGGACGGCGGGCCGGAACGGGATACGGGGGAATGGCGAGCTCGAGACTCAGGTCGTCGTGTTGTGCCGGATGCTATTTGAGCCCAAAGAGGGGCAGACCTTCCGGGCGGCGATCAAAGGCGGACCCGTTTATGTGGGCGATCCGCCGGGGCTGGATCCCTATCAGCCCCGCTCGCCCCCGCCATGGCCGCTGGTGCCAATCACCCTGGTGGATGGAATTCCCTTCTGCATCCAGACCGGGACCGGTACAATTGCCGGTCAGCTGGAATCGGCGGAGAACTATCTTTATTACTGCTCCCATGAGTTTCAGTGGACCTCACGGCGCTATGCCCCCGCCACCTTGGAAGCCCGGCAAAAGGCCCTGGCGAAATTGATCAATGACCATGCGTGGCCCCGGCCGCTCACGGACAAGGACACGAAGTTTCTCTCGGACCAGCTCCTGCCGCCCGCCGTGGCGCCGTAGTGGATCTCCAGCGTTTTGACTCGTGGCGGCGATCCCGGAAGGAGCAGTTCAGTCAACCGGTTCGTCGGCCGCATGACCGTACTTGATCAATTGGCGCTCGAGGTTTCCGGCAGTGGCCGGCCCTTTCGCTTCGTGCTCACCCAGCAGGGCGCCGATGCGACCCAACCCAAGGTTGTCGCCCAAGGCGTGGGCCTGCCCCCGGCCGGCGACCCTTTCCGTAGCGAGGAGCTCGTCATTCCCTGGCCGAATCCGGAACCTGCGGCGGGTGACCGGTTGGTCTATACCGTGACAAACACCGATGGTCAGCAGGTCGTGCAGGTGATGAATGTCACCGGTCCGCGCGAGATCGTGCTCATCAAGGCGTCGCCGTCGACGCCGGCGTCCGACAGCGGCCCGGCCAATCCCGCCGCTGCTGCGCCCTGAAGCGGGGGTTGTCAGCCAGTTTGGAATACGGGTGGAAACAGGATCCATCCCACTTTCTTTCCGCCGGCTGGGAGGTTTTCGCATGAACACTCGCAAGCGGTTGCCCTCACCCCGCGTTTGTGATGCCGGTCAAAACCGGGGCGGGGGCGCCCCGGCTCCATTTTTTAAAAGCGGGGTGAGGCCGCCCACATTTCCAGGCCCGCCCCGTTCGGTGACAATTGGGTGACGCCGGCGGGCGGCGCAAACTCAGGCTCGGCAAGCCCGGGGAAACCCGTCACGCTGGCCGGCCTATGCCCAAAAAATCCCGCGGCACCATCGGCATCCTCACGGCGGGCGGCGACTGCCCCGGCCTCAACGCCGTCATCCGCGGCGTCGCCAAGGCCGCGATGCACTACGGCATCCGCGTGCTCGGCTTTCAGGATGGCTTCCGCGGGCTGGTCGAAAACCGCGCCATCGAGCTCGATAACCGGCTCGTCAGCGGCATCCTCACCCAGGGCGGCACTTTCCTCGGCAGCAGCCGCGACAAGCCCCACAAGATGCCGGTCGGCGGGCGCATCATGGACCTGACGAGTGTCGCCGTGCGCAACTACCGCCGGCGCAAGCTCGACTGCCTGGTGTGTCTCGGCGGCAACGGCACGCAGAAAAACGCCTTCCGCCTTCACGAACGCGGCGGCATCGACGTGCTCACGCTCCCGAAGACCATCGACAACGACGTGGCCGAGACCGACATCACGTTCGGCTTTGACTCGGCGATGGCGATCGCGACGGAGGCGATTGACCGGCTGCACACCACGGCGACGAGCCACCACCGCATCATCGTCTGCGAGATCATGGGTCACGATGCCGGCTGGCTCTGCCTGGGCGCCGGCATTGCGGGCGGGGCAGATATCATTCTGATTCCTGAAATCCCCTACGACCTGGAGGCGGTGGTGCGCACGCTCACGCTCCGGCGGAAGAGCGGGAAACGTTTTTCCCTCGTGGCGGTGGCCGAAGGCATCATCTCCAAGGAGGAAGCCGACGCCCGGGCGCGCGGGGGTAAAAAGAGGAAACCAGCGGCGACGGCCGTGACTCAGCAGTCGCCCGAAGGGGTGCACCTGGTGCACGAATCAGTGGCGAGCCGGCTGGCCCGCCAGATCCAGCAGCGTACGGGCGTCGAGGCCCGTGTGACCTCGCTCGGGCATGTGCAGCGCGGGGGACCGCCGACGCCGTTTGACCGGCTGCTCTGCACGCGGCTCGGCACCAAGGCCGGCGAACTCCTGGCGCAGGGCCACTACAACATCATGGTCGGCGTGAAGGGCACCGAATGCGTGCCGGTACCGCTGGAAAACGTGGCCGGCCTCAAGCGCACCGTTCCCCTCGACCACCCCTGGCTCAAGACCGCCCGCCTCGTCGAAACCTGCCTCGGGGACTGAGTTTCGGCGGCTACAACAGTTGTTAACCACGAAACACACGAAAGCGGATGATTTGCCTGACTTGGATGGCTGTGTTTCTTTGTTGGCCTCTGGTCTTGACCGTGGCTCGTATGCCCAGCGCAACACACCCTCCGGACTTATGGTCGGCATCCCGCTTTCGGGTATTTGGATGTATCGTAGCGTAGAGCCGGAGTGACTCCCGCGATTTGACAGTGGGGGCGAAGATCGCATAGAGGAAGGGGTTGGTTGCCCGAAGTATTTCCCCATGAAACTCCAAACTTTTGCCTGTGTCGCCGCCGCGCTGCTGGCGGCGCTTCCGGCCTCCGCCCAGGACTGGGCCAAGGCCCGTGTCGACAAATCGCCCCGCCACCTCGAATGGGTCAACGTCAAGCACGACAGCCGCGAGGTCGGCTGCTACGTCGGTTACCCCGAGATCAAGGACAAGGCCACGGTCGTCCTCGTCATCCACGAAATCTATGGCCACTCCGACTGGGTGCGGGCCATGGTGGATGAGCTCGCGGGCGCCGGTTACATCGCCATCGCCCCCGACCTCCTCTGGGGCGCCGGGCCGAAGGGCGGCGGGACCACCGAGCTGACGAGCACCGAGATCGGCCAGAAGATCAGCGTGCTGCCGGCCGACCAGATCACGGCCGACCTGAAGGCAGCGCTCGACTACGCCCTCAAGCTGCCGGCGAGCAATGGCAAGGCGGTGGTGGCGGGATTCTGCTGGGGCGGCACGCAGTCGTTCCGCTTCGCGTCCAACAGCAAGGACGTGAAGGCGGCGTTCGTGTTTTACGGCTCCGGTCCGCCGGCCGACGCCATCGCGCGGATCACGGTGCCGGTGTACGGTTTTTATGCCGAGAACGATTCCCGGATTGGCGCGACGATTGAAGCCACCACCGGGCTGATGAAGACGGCCGGCAAGACCTACGAGCCGGTGACCTACGCCGGGGCCGGTCACGGCTTCATGCGTGCGGGCGAGGATCCGGCCGGCAGCGCGGCCAACAAGAAAGCCCGGGACGACGCCTGGAAACGCTGGATGGACCTGCTGGGCAAGATCTCCGCGGCCCCCGCCACTCCGGCCGCCGACAAAATATCCGCAAAGTAGCTCCTCCCGGTTGCGGCGAGCGCCAAGCGAACCGACCGTCCTTCCTCTGCTTTCTGGCCTCTGACTTCATTTCTCCTCCCATGCCCGCCGTCACCGAGCTAAACGTCAACGGCACCCGCCGCACCCTCAACGCCGACAGCGACCGGCCGCTGCTCAGCGTACTGCGCGACGACCTCGACCTGACGGGCACGAAGTTCGGCTGCGGCGAAGGCCAGTGCGGCGCCTGCACAGTCCTGGTGGACGGTGTGCCGATTCGCTCCTGTCTCACGCCCGTCGGCGCCATCGGCCCGCAGAAGATCACGACCATTGAGGGCCTCGAAAAGGACGGCCGCCTACATCCGTTGCAGGAGGCGTTTCTCGAGGCCGGGGCGATGCAATGCGCCTACTGCACCTCCGGCATGATCATGAGCGGCTCCGCCCTGCTGGCGAAGAATCCGCATCCGACCGACGAGGAGATTATCGGCTTCATGGACGGCAACATCTGCCGCTGCGGCACCTACCCCCGCATTCTCGCCGCCATCAAACGCGCCGCCACTGCGATCCAGGGAGGTGCGAAATGAAGACCACGGCGCCGGAGTCCGACCCGCTTTTCCCGGAGCAATACGAGCTCCACGCGGCGCCCGCTTATCGTTTTGCCGCCATGCCGGGACGGCTGGATCGGCGTGCTTTCATCAAGAAACTTGGCGGCGGCCTGGTGGTCCTCTCTTTCGCCGGCCGGGTTTGGGCGCAGGGGGAATCGGGCGCCCCGGCGGCACCCGCGGGTCAGCGCCGCGGGGGCGCGGGCGCGCGGGGCGGCCGGGGGGGCAGCCAGCCGCAGAATCTCGACGCCTGGGTGCATATCGGCGCCGATGGCACCGTGACGTTTTTCACCGGTAAGACCGAGGTCGGCCAGAACATCCGGACTTCGCTCACCCAAGCGGTCGCCGAGGAGCTGGCCGCGCCGCTCGCGAGCATCCGCATGATGATGGCCGACACCGACCTTACGCCGTTTGACCAGGGGACGTTTGGCAGCCTGACCACGCCGCAGATGGCCCCGGTGCTCCGCCGGGCCGCGGCCACTGCCCGCGAGGCGCTGCTCGACCTGGCCGCCACCCAACTGGCGGTGGACCGCACCACTCTCACCGCCGCCGACGGAAAAATCATGCATGCGGCATCCAGCCGCAGCCTCGGTTTCGGCGAGCTCACCAGGGGCCAGCAACTCGTCCGCACCATCGCCGCGGACACGCCGCTCAAGCCCGCCAGCGCATGGAAAATCGCCGGCACCTCCGTTCCGAAGGTGGATGGCCGCGACTTTGTCACCGGCCGGCACCGTTACGCCTCGGACATCGTGCGGCCGGATATGGTCTTTGGCCGCGTGCTGCGGCCGGCGGCCTACAGCGCGACGCTGGCGTCCCTCGACGCGTCCGCCGCCGAGGCGATGCCCGGCGTGAAGGTGGTGCATGACGGCGAATTCGTGGGTGTCACGGCGCCGACCTCATTCGCGGCGACCCAGGCGCTTGCCGCGCTGCGCGCCGAGTGGAAGACTACGCCGCAGATTTCCGAACGCGAGCTCTTCACCCAGTTGCGGGGCGGGGCGCCCGCTCCCGAGGCGGGACTGACGACGGCGGGCGACGGCAGCCTCACGTTGCAGCAGACCTACACCGTCGCCTATATCGCGCACGCGCCGCTGGAGCCCCGCGCGGCGGTGGCCGAGTGGTTGGACGGCAAGCTCACGGTGTGGACTGGTACGCAGCGGCCGTTTGGCGTGCGCGACGAGCTGGTGCAGGCGTTCGGCCTGACGCCGGACCGTGTGCGGGTGATCGTGCCGGACACCGGTTCGGGCTACGGCGGCAAGCACACCGGGCAGGCGGCGATTGAGGCGGCCAAGCTCGCCCAGGCCGCGGGCAAGCCGGTCAAGTTCGTCTGGACCCGCGAGGATGAGTTCACCTGGGCCTATTTCCGGCCGGCGGGCGTGATCGACGTCGCCAGCGGCGTCCGCGCCGACGGCACCCTGACGGCCTGGGGTTTTGACAACTACAATTCCGGCAACGCCGGCATCGCCGGGCCCTATGTGATTCCCGGGAAACGCGAGCAGTTCCACCAGACGCATTCGCCGTTGCCCCAGGGCTCCTACCGCTCGCTGGCGGCGGCGGCCAACCACTTTGCCCGCGAGACGCACATCGATGAGCTGGCCCGCGCGCTCAAGCTCGACCCGCTGGAGTTCCGCCGGAAGAACTGCGCCGACGAGCGGCTGCACGCCGTGGTCGACGCGGCGGCGACGGCCTTCGGCTGGGGAGCAGCCAAGCCGGCGGGCCACGGCCACGGGGTGGCGGTGGGCATCGACAAGGGCGGCTATGTGGCGACTTTCGCCGAAGTGGCGGTGGACCCCGCCAGCGGCCGGGTGACGGTGCTGCGGGCGGTCCAGGGCTTCGACTGCGGGGCCGTTGTGAACCCGGAGCACCTCAAAAACCAGAACGAAGGCGCGATGGTGCAGGGGTTGGGTGCGGCACTCTTTGAGGCCATCCATTTTGAAAACGGCCGGATCCGGAACCCGCATTTCGCGAGCTACCGGGTGCCGCGTTTTGGCGATACACCCAAGGTCGAGGTGATCCTGATGGACCGCAAGGACCTGCCCTCGGCGGGGGCCGGCGAGACGGGGATTGTCGGCATCGCCCCGGCGGTCGGGAACGCGATTTGCGATGCGACCGGTGTGCGCCTCCGCGCGTTGCCCCTCGTGCCGAACGGGCTGAAGGGGTGAGAAGCGAGGGGCGCATCAAGCCGGCGCCGCGACCTTTCGAACCAGCGCGTTGAGGTCAACGCGCTCTATCTGCCGACCACCGCCTACGAATGCTTGCCGTTGACCGGGATGCTCACCGGGGCCATCGGCGGGTTGGAGCCGTTGGCCGGGGGTTGGGCCCGGCGGGCGGCGCGCCAGCTTTCGCGGTGCTTGCGGATCCAGTCCAGCAGGGCGCGCTCAAAGCCGATGTCATACCCCAGGCGTTCCGATTCAATCCACTTGTGCTTCAGGATCTCCTCCCGCTCGGCCAGGAACTCCTGGTAGAGGCTCGACTGCTTCACGAAATCTCGCGAAGCGGTTTCGTGCTCGGAGCGGGGGGCGGAAGACATGAGGGCCATGTGGAATCGGGAATGAGCCGGGTGAATGCGAGCTGGCTACCGGACTAACTTCGTCGCAACCACTAAGCGCCGGGAACTTCGCGTCTCCCGGAGAGTCCAACAGGACATGGGGGTCGCATGGACAGGAAGCGGTCGAGGCCGGCGAGTGGGCGGGGCGATGATGACCTCTTCGTTCGTTAACTCCATGTGTTGGGTGGGGGAAATGTAGACTCTGTTTGGACGCTGTCAATGCCTGTGCGCAACCCCATCCGGAGGGGCTTTCTGCTCCAGCCGGAGGAGGAGGGTTTGGGCAATGCTGCGGAAAGTGGCACCCGCCAGGCTGTTGGGAGCCGTGACGACGACGGGCTCGCCGGCATCGCCCCCGGCGCGAATTTCGGGGATGAGCGGAACCTGGCCCAGAAACGCGGTGCCGAGGGAGGCCGCGGTCTTTTCGCCGCCCCCGGAGCCGAAGAGCGCGTGCCGCTGGCCGGCGGGATCGATGAAGTAGCTCATGTTTTCCGCCACGCCGAGGATCGGCACGTTGACCTTTTGGAACATGAGTCCGCCCTTGCGCGCAATGTTGGTCGCGGCGAGCTGCGGGGTGGTGACAATCACGGCGCCGTCAAGCGGGAGCGTCTGGACGAGCGAGAGCTGCGCGTCGCCGGTGCCGGGCGGCAGGTCGACCAGCAGCACGTCGAGCTCACCCCAGTCGACGTTTTGGACGAACTGCTGGATGGTTTTCATGATCATCGGGCCGCGCCAGACGACCGGCGTGTTGTCGTCCACCAGGAAGCCCATGCTCATGACCTTGACGCCGTGCTTTTCGATCGGCTGGAGCCGGTCGCCCTCGACCTGGGGGCGTTCGCCGCCGAGGCCGATCATGAGCGGCACACTCGGGCCGTAGATGTCGCAGTCCATCAGGCCGACGCGCCCGGGGCGGCCCCGGCCGGTGAGGACCTGGGCGAGGGCGCAGGCGAGATTGACGGCGAACGTGCTCTTGCCGACTCCGCCCTTGCCGGAGGCGATGGCAACGGCGTGGAGGATGGATTTCGGCGCGGCGTCGTTGCCAGCCTGGTTGCCGGCGCCGGGAGTTGCCGGCGCGCGCACGGGCTGCACGGCGATGTCGATGAGGGTGTCCTTCACGCCGGGAATGGCGCGCAGACATTTTTCCACCTCCTGCTTGAGGTGCAGCGGGATCTTGGGGTCCGACGTGGTGAGGGCGAGGCTGACCTTGGCGGTGCCGTCCACGAGGGCCGCCGCGCGGACGATCCCGAACGAGACGATGTCGCGGCTAAAGCCGGGATACTTCACCTGCTTGAGGGCTTCCTGGATGGAGTCGGTGCTCACGGGGAGAAAATTGTGGGGAACATGAATGGATTAACGTTGTTAACTTTGGGCGGCCTGTAAATACGAATGGCCAGGATCCGCTGACATTTACCATGCACCGACTGCTGAAAACCTTCATCCTTTTCGCCGTCATGGCGATCGGATGCGCCCGCGCCGAGACCAACATCGGCCCCATCATCATTCCCGCCGGCGTGCTGCCGATTCCGATCACCGTGTCCGCCGGGAGTCCGGAGCTCACGGCGCTCGCCAACGTCGCGTTCAACAGCCACGGCCGCTATCGGACTGTCGCCAGCGGCGGGCAGTTTGACCTCCGTTTCACCGAGGCGGGGGCGGGGCAGATGCGGGTGGACGTCACCCGCGGCGGCACCCCGGTGCTGTCCCAGGTCGTCTCCGGCACCAGCCCACGCAATGCTCTGCTGCGCGCCGCTGACCTCGCGGTCAAGGCCACGTGCGGGCTGAACGGTTTTTTTGCCTCGCAGCTCGCCTGCATCGGCGAGAGCACCGGCAAGCCTGAGATCTACGTCAGCGACCTCTACTTCCGGGAGATCAAGAAGCTCACGAGCGACCGGGCCCAGGCGATGACGCCGCGCTGGTCTCCGGACGGATCGCGGATCATCTACACGAGCTATTTCCGGTCGGGTTTTCCGGACATCTTTGCCATCGACCTGGGGAGCATGCACCGCGACACGTTTGTGAGCTTCAAGGGCACCAACAGCGGCGCGCGTTTCAGCCCGGACGGCCGGCAGGTCGCCATGGTGCTCAGCGGCGAGGGCAACCCCGAAATCTACGTCAGCGATGCGCAGGGCCGGCACGTGGCGCGTCGCACCCACCTCGACACCGTGAAATCCTCGCCCTGCTGGTCGCCGGACGGCACCCGGCTGGTCTTTGCAATGGAACCCGGGCCTCAGCTCTACGTCATGCCGGCCGCGGGCGGGTCGCCCCAGCGCCTCGCCACCGGCGGGCTCAGCACCTATTGCGCGGAGCCGGACTGGAGCCGGGCGGACCCGGACAAAATCGTCTTCACGGTCCACACGGGCAAAACCTTCGCGGTGGCCGTCGCCGATCTGTCCGGTCGCACGCCGGCCAAGGTGGTGTCGAAGAATGTGCCGGGACTGGATGCGGTGGAGCCGACCTGGCTGGCGGACGGGCGCCACGTTGTGTGTACCTCGCGGTCGGCCGGCCTCCGGGTGCTTTACCTGCTCGACACCGAGAGCGGCAAGGCCACCCGCCTGAGCCCGCCCTCGCTGGGCGAGTGCTCGCAGGCGAGCGTGCGGGGTCCGTAACGGTTTCCGCTTCACCCAAGCGGGCTGCGAAAGCAAGGGGGCCCGGCTCGGGAGAGCCGGGATCCGGACGTTTGCCACCCGATGGGATCGGGCTGGTGGACGAAAGTCTGCCGGCCTGGTCTCGCTCCGCGGGGCCCGGCTCAGGGCAGCTGGGGTGGGGCGGAGCTCAGCGCTTCCGTCACGGTTTTCCGGCGCCGGTGATAGTAAAGGGCCATGCCGCCCTGGTAGAGCAGGGTCAGGGCGGCCACCAGGGAATAGACCAGACGGTAGAGTTTGACCGCCAGAACTTCAAATTCCTTCACCCCCATGCCGTATTGGCTGAGGGCCGCCCGCAGGTCGGGGGTCATGTCGGCATCGAGGCTGGTGACGCTGATCGAGAGCAGCCGGATCGCGCAGTAGAGCAAAATGGTGTTGCCCAGCAGCAGCTGGCTGCGCACGAGCCAGTTCATGCCGCGTCCCTGCCCGTTGCGCAGGAGCTGGCCGCCATGCAGCTCGACTGCGCCGGCCCCGGCGACAAGGGCGCCCACCACGGCGCCAAACCAGTCGCCGAATAGGGCCGACAGCACACCGCCGCCGGCACCGATCACGAACACGGTGCGGCCCTCGAACGTCGAGACCCGCAGCACGCGGGCGAGGACGGCGGCGGGCAGGGAGGGGGACTTCGGCATCGGATGCAAGATGGCGGGGCCGCCCGGGCGTGCCAGCCAATTGTGGCGGCAAATATCTGCGCTGCAGGCTTGCCCGGGCGACCGGGCGGGTTATCTGTTGCCGAGCCCCTTCATTACCCCATGAACACCCCCATCGCCACGTTGCTGAGCCGGAAGCATTCCTCCGCCCTGCATACGCTCAACGCGACGGCCACCGTGGCCGAAGCCGTGCACCTGATGAACACGCACAAAATCGGCTCCGTCCTCGTGATGGAGGGCCGCCGGCTGGCTGGCATTTTCACCGAGCGCGATGTCCTCACCCGCGTGGTCGGGGCCGACCGCGATCCGCACGCCACCACGCTCGCCGAGGTGATGACCCTGCATCCCGTCACCGTGCCGCCAACCGCGACGATCGAGGTGGTGATGGAACTCGTCACCGTCAGCCGCGTCCGCCGTCTGCCGGTGATCGATGAAACCGGTTTGGTGATCGGGCTCGTGTCCATCGGGGACGTGATGCGCTGGCTGGTGGACGCGCACCGCGCCGAGGCCGAGCACCTGCGGCATTACATCGCCGGCGGCGCCACCCCCTGAGTGGGCTGGCCGGGGGGAGCGCATTGTCCCCAATGCGCTGGGTTGGAGCTGCGGGAACAAACCGCGTTGCGGTCAACGCGCGCCACCCGGTGTGCTCCCTTTCTAGGAGACAAACTCCTTTGGTCGCCCGCCGGGTGAGCGGCGGGACAGTCGCAATTGCAGCCGTCCTTGGATCTTGCGGAGCTGCAGCGGCGTGCCAAAGGCCCGGGCCAGATTGCGCGAGGTGACGGCCGTCCGGCACGCGCCTGCGGCGACGACGCGGCCGGCGCGGAGCACCAGCGCGTGGGTGAAGACGGGGGTGATCTCCTCGACGTGATGCGTGACCAGCATGAGGGCGGGTGCGCCGCGTTTCCGGGCCGAGGCAGTGAGGAAGCGCAGGAACTCCTCCCGCGCCACCGGATCGAGGCCGGCGCAGGGCTCGTCGAGGATGAGCAGACGCGGCCGCGCCATGAGGGCGCGCGCGATGAGCACGCGCTGGCGTTCACCCTGCGAAAGAAACAGCCAGGGCCGGTCCGCCAGCGCCGCGGCGCCGGTGAACCGCAGCCAGCGCAGCGCCGCCGCCCGGTCGGTCCTTGTGACCCGCGCCCACAGGTCGAGCTGGGCGAACTTCCCGCTGATGACGGTCTCGCAGGCGGTTTCGCCCGGCGGGATGGACGCCTGGAGCGCGCTGGTCACCAGGCCGACTTTCCGGCGCAATTCGCGCCAGTCACTGCGGCCGTAGCGGTGGCCGAGCAGGGTGATGGCGCCGGCGCTGGGCGTGAGGTAGCCGGTGAGGGCGCGCAGGAGAGAGGTCTTGCCGCAGCCGTTGGGCCCGAGGATGACCCAGTTTTCGCCGGCGGCGACGGACCAGTCCACGGCGTCGAGCAAAGTGCCGCGGCCGCGGTTCACGGTGAGGCCGCGGATCTCGAGCAGGGGCTTGGGCGCACGCGTGGGCATGGCACCCACGGTGGCCGCGCAGGCCGGAATGGTCAACGGGACAGGCGACCCAACGCCCCCACCGGCATCAATGGGACGGATAGGACCGATGCGAACGAATGAAAACCCACGGTGCTGGCCGGGTTCGAAACGGCGACAATCGGTAGTGGTACAGAATGCGCATTGTAGGTCGGGGTTTATCCCCGACACGTCGGGCGTGAAGCCCGACCTACGGCGGCAACCAGCAAATTGTACCACTACCCGACAATCCGGATTGATCTGCGACTTCAGTCGTAAAACGCTGACCTATGAAGAAAAGTGCACCTGCGGTCATTTACACCTACGCCCACTGCGACACCTGCCGCCGGGCGGTCCAATGGCTGCGGAAGCAGTCGGTGGCATTTAGCGAGAAGCCGATCCGGGAAACCCCGCCGACACCGGTCGAGCTGCGCGCGATGCTGCGCCACCAGGGCGGTGCGCTGCGGAAGCTGTTCAACACCTCGGGCCGCGACTACCGCGCCCTGGGCCTGGGCGACAAGCTCGCGACAATGGACGAGGCCGCCGCCCTCGCGTTGCTCGCCGCCAACGGCAACCTCGTGAAACGCCCCTTCGTGCTCGGCGCCGATTTCGGTTTGGTGGGTTTCGACCAAGCGGGGTGGGCGCGGGTCTGGAAAATTCCGCCGCCCGCGGCTTGAATGGAGCCGGGGCGCCCCCGCCCCGGCTGAGGTCACCGGTGAAATAGTCGCAGTTTTCGCGCCAGCTCGCGATAGCGCATTCGGATCGGCTCGATGGGCGCTCGCCGCTACAGCCGGCCCGGGATGGACAAGGGCGAGTGCAAGCTGATTGAGCAACTTTTCCCATCGGCTAGCCCCACGAACTTGTCAACTATTGGTTGACATGTTCGTGGGTGACTGGCGGTGGGTTGCACTCGCTTCGCGGGGCGTTTCGGCCAGACTGGCCCCATGCCTGAGAACCCCTCCCGCATTGAAGTCCGGCTGCGCGAGCTGGCGCAGCTCTTCAACTCGATGGACCCCTCGCCGTTCAACGAGCGCGACCTCGACGGCGATGCGGAGGAATTTATCATTTCGTGGGCGCGTGAGCTGCCGGTCGGTTCGGCCATCGAGCTGACGGTGCAGCTCGCTGTGGCTCCGCCACCGGCCCGGGCCACCGCACTGGAGGGGGCGGTGCGGCACTTCTTCACCGAACGCGCCCTGATCAAGCATCTCGAATTCCGCCAGCTCATGCGCCGCGGGCGGCAGAGCCTGCTCATCGGCCTGCTGTTCCTCGCGGGCTGCTTCGCCCTGAGCCAGCTCGCCAGCGCGTTCGGCCACGGCACCGCGGCCGACGTGGTCAAGGAAAGCCTCACCATCGTCGGTTGGGTCGCGATGTGGCGTCCGCTGGAAATCTACCTCTACGACTGGTGGCCGCTGCGGGACGAGTGGCGGCTGCTGGAGCGGCTGGCCAAGATGAAGGTCACGCTGGTGCCGCCGGCGGCGTGAGGGTGCGGTGATGGCAGGGCGGAAAGGCGGGAAAGCTTGCCGGGAAGAGGGCGTCCCGGCCCCATGCAGGCCACGGGGCGTGAGGTGTCCGTTGACTTGGCGGGGGTGTGGTGCGCAGACTGGGCCGACATGACCGCCGTCCTCCCGACTCCCTTGCAAGCAACCCTGCGCTGGCTCGCCGCCCACACCGGCTTCCCGGCCCGGCGGCTGCCGGCGTCGGCGGAGACGCTGCTGCTGCTCGCGGCGGCGGCGCAGGAGGCGGAGATGGCGGTCTCGCGGCCGAGCACGGGTCTTCAGCAGCTCGACCGGGTGAACAAGGCGGCCCAGCGCTCCCACGCGATCCGCCGGGCCCAGGTCCATTTCAAATGCGACAACAGCGCCAAGGTGTGAGCCGCCCGGCCCCCGGGCCGTCAACGGGCTTGTCGAACCGGTGTTAATCGGGGAGAAGCAGCCATGAACTTTCGTCTCGGCCTGATTGCCCTGCTCGGATGCCTGGCGGCGCGGGATGCGCAGGCGCTGATTGAGCACCGCGTCGAGAAGACGTTTCCGGCCCGGGCCGGAACGGTGCTGGCCGTCGAACTATTCAACGGGGCGATCAATGTGACCGCTGCCGATTCCGACACCCTGGAGGCGGAGGTGCTGGAGCAGTGCGATGTGGCGACGGAAAAGGAGGCCACCCCCTGGTATGCCGATCTGGTGCTCGGTCTCGACCAGCAGGGCAACCGGGTGGTCATCAACGCGAGCTACAAGCAGAAGATGAGCCCGACCTGGAAGAACTGGCCGCCGGTGCTGCTCGTGCTCAATCTCAAGGTGCCGCGCAACTGTGAACTCGACCTCTACACCCGCGACGGCGGCATCACCGTGGGCAATCTCCAGGGCCGGCTGAAGCTGCGCAATGAAACCGGGAAGATTTTTACGGGCGAAATCGACGGTTCCATCAGCGTCCAGAGCTTTGGAGGCGACGTCGCGCTGACGGCGTGCACCGGCCCCGTCGAGGTGAGCACCACCACCGGAGCCATCCTGGTCGGCCGGGCGTTCGGGCCCACCCGGCTCGCGAGCGCGGGCGGCGCAATCGAGGTGCAGCGGGCGGCCGGTGGAGTCAGCACCAACGGCAATGGCTCCGAAATCAAGGTGCGGTTCACCCATCCGGTCACATCCCCATCCGACCTCGTCACCTCCGGCGGCAGCATCACGGCAATCTTCGATCGGCGCAGCGGGGTCGATCTCGACGCCCAGGCTTCGGTCCTCGGCAAAGTTACGGTCCGCAACCTGACGCTGCCGACCGTCGGAGCCTCGGATACGTCGCGGCGTTCGCACTTGGCGGAGAAGCTCAATGGCGGCGGACCGGTGGTTTCCATGCATGCGTCAGGCGGCAACATCCTGCTGCTGGGCGAGGATCCGATGCCCGGGGAGGAGGTGGTGCCCGCGGCGGCCGCAGGGACGCCGGCGGAGAAGAAGGGGGAGGCACCTCCGGGGTCCGGGGCGGTGGGTGGTTCGCGCTGACGCGTGGGCGGGCGATGGTCGAGCGGGTGAGTCGGTTGAACCGGATCGCGGGGTGAGGGCCCCCCGCCTACATTTCAAGCCAGAGCGACGGGCATCCGGAGAGTAGCGCAGGCATCCCGGCCTGCTCCGAAAAACCCGATAAACACGGAGGCAGGCAGGGATGCCTGCGCTACAACGGGCAAAAAAAGGGCCGGTCGCATGGACCGGCCCTTGGCAGAAATGAAACGTTATTCCACTCAGACTTCGTAGGCAGGGAGCTGCTTGTCCACGCGGGCCTTGTCGAGCTTGGCGTAGATGGGCAGGCCGCTGTCGTGCAGCACGACGGTCTCGCCCTGGATGAGCGGTTGCGCGTAGCGGAGGAACTGATGATTCATCGACACGCCGTCCTCGTTGACCCACTCGGGGGGGAGCTTCTTGACGGCATTGGCGACATCGGCGAGGGGAGCCAGGCCGGTTTCGCAGGTGTAGTTGTCGCCATCGCCGCGCATGAGCGTGATCATCTTGTCGGTCTCGCCGTTGACGGCGGCTTTGACGGCGGCCTGACCGGCGAGGAAGGCCTCGTCGGCGTCGGTCTTCGAACCGGCGTGGGCGGCGGCGCGCTGGGTGATGCCGAGCTTGACGGTGCGCACCTTGGTGCCGGGCAGGTTCTGTTCGGCGAGGGTGCGGAGGTAGTCGGCGGCGCCGCCGAGTTGGGCGTTGCCGAAGGCGTCGGTGGCCTCGGCTGCGGAGACGTAGTTGCCGTCGGCGTCAATCAGGCCCTCGCCGACGACGATGAGGCAGTATTTCTCGCGTTTGAGGATGCGTTGGACATCGGCGACAAATTTTTCGGCCGAGAAGGCGACCTCGGGCAGGTAGATGAGGTGCGGCGGATCGTGCGGATGGTCGCGGCGTTTGGCGAGGGAGGCGCTGGCGGCGATCCAGCCGGCATTGCGGCCCATGACCTCGACGATGGAGACGAGGTCGTGCTGGCCCATGGCCTCATGGTCGCAGGCGAGCTCGCGGATGGTGGTGCAGATGAATTTGGCGACGGAGCCGTAGCCCGGACAGTGGTCGGTGAGGGCGAGGTCGTTGTCGATGGTCTTGGGGATGCCGATGACGCGCAGCTCGTATTCCTGCTGCCGGGCGGTCTGGGCGATCTTGTCGGCGGTGTCCTGGGAGTCGTTGCCGCCGATGTAGAAGAAATAGCGGATGTTATGCGCCTTGAAGACGGCGATGACGCGTTCGAAATCCTGGGCCTTCTTGAGCTTGTGACGGCAGGTGCCGAGGGCGGCGCCGGGGGTGACGCGGAGGCCGCGGATGGTCTGCTGGGACTCGGCGGCGAGATCGATGAAGTCCTCGTTGAGAATGCCCAGCACGCCGTTGAGCGAACCATAGACCTCCTCGATGCAGCTGTGGTTGAGGGCCTCGGCGACCACGCCGGCCACGCTGGCGTTGATGACGGCGGTGGGGCCACCGGACTGGCCCACCAAGACATTTCCTACGAGTTCAGCCATGACAGATTGGATAAAGGGTTAAAGAAACAAGAACGGGCAGGCTGACGGACGCGGCGCGCCGCTGGCAAACCCAAAGTTTTCCCAATCGCGCAAACGCATGGCGAGGGGGGGGCGATTGGGAGAAGCGCAGTGCGGGTTGAAAATGTGGGCGGGGTGCCCTCACCCTGCGTCGGCCGAATCGCGGGGTGAGGACACCCCGCCTACATTTCAAGCCGGTACATCCGACTGCCAAGGATAGCGCAGGCATCCCGGCCTGCTTCCGTGGGCTGGTCCGAAATCTTTCTCGTTCTCCGGTTTGAAGGTCTGGATATCTGAGGGCTGTGGTTCCGGAGGTCGGAGAGATCGGAGACGGAAACGGGCAGGAGAAAGAGAACGTGTAAGAGAACGAGAAAGATAGGGAGCAGGCAGGCATCCCTGCGCTACTTTTTTACAACAGCTTGCCCGGTTGATACGCCGCGGCGGCGGGGATTCGGCGGGCGAGGGGGCGGACGGTGCGGACAAACTCGTCCACCTGCTGCGGCGCGGTGCCGACGAAGCGTTTGGCGTCGCGGAGGATGGCGGTGAGTTTGGCGCGCGGCAGGCCGAGGCGTGCATCGCCCGCGAGCCGGCCGAGGAGGTCGGCGTCGCCGCCTTCGCGGAGGGCGCGGGCGGCCGCGAGGGCGTGCTCTTTGATCGCGGCGTGGGCGGTTTCGCGGCCCGCACCGGCCTTCACTGCCTCCATCAGGATGGTCGTGGTGGCGAGAAAGGGGAGGTTGCGGGCGTTCTCGGCGGCGAGGGCGGCGGGGAAAACGTCCATCTGCGCCAGGACCGTGAGCAGGGTTTCGAGCAGACCGTCGATCGCGAAAAAGGCGTCGGGCAGCGCGACCCGGCGGACGACGGAGCAGGAGACGTCGCCCTCGTTCCACTGGTGCCCGGCGAGGGCGGCCGTCATGGTCACGTAACCTGAAAGGACGGTGGAGAGCCCGCAGATGCGCTCGCAGTTGCGCGCGTTGACCTTGTGCGGCATGGCGGAGGAGCCGACCTGGCCCTTCTGGAAGCCCTCGGTGAGCAGCCCCTGTCCGGCCATGAGCCGCAGGGTGGTGGCGAAGCTCGCCGCCGCCGCACCGATCTGGTGCAGCGCGCTCACAACCTCGAAATCGAGCGAACGCGGGTAGACCTGGCCGACGGCGCCGAGCGCGTGGCGGAAGCCGAGGTGCTTGATCACGCGCTGTTCGAGGCGGGCGACCCGGGCGGCGTTGCCGCCGAGCAGGGTGAGCTGGTCGAGCTGGGTGCCGACGGCGCCCTTGAGTCCGCGGGCCGGATAGCGGGCGGCGAGCTCGGTGAGCCGGGTGTGGGCGAGGAGCAGTTCCTGGCCGGACATGGCGAACCGCTTGCCGAGGGTGGTGGGCTGGGCGGGGACGTTGTGCGTGCGGCCGGTGAGGAGGAGCGTGCGGAACTGTTTGGCGCGGCCGGCGAGCGCGAGGAGAGCGGCGGCGGACTTCATCCGCACGACCCCGAGGGAACGGGCGACCTGAAGCTGCTCGACGTTTTCGGTGAGGTCGCGGCTGGTGAGCCCGAGGTGGATGAGCTCGCGGCCGGCAAGGGCGTTGAACTCCTCGATGCGGGCCTTCACGTCGTGGAGGGTGACGCGTTCGCGGGCGGCGATGGCGGGAAGATTGATGCGGTGTTTGACGCGGTCGTAGTCGGCGATGCCGGCGGCGGGAATGGCGACGCCGAGATCGCGCTGGGCCCGCATGACGGCGATCCAGAAATCGCGTTCGAGGGCGATGCGCCCGGCGGGCGACCAGAGGTCCTTGATCAGCGGCGAGGCGTAGCGTTCGGCGAGGACGTTGGGGATGGAGGCGGGCATGGATTAAAGATTCGCGGTTTACGCGGCGGGTGCAAGGCAGCGGACGGCGAGTTCGCGGAGGACCTCCTCCTGCTCGTGGGGGCGGGAAATGATTTCCTCGAAGGCGGTGATCAGGTCCTGCTGGTTGTCGATCAGGCGGCGCAGGGTTGGGAGCTTTGCGCTCCCGGCGAGCTTGCCGACATACCAGGCGTTCTGGCTGAAAAGGTTGAACGCACTCTTCTCGGTCGCGCCGATGAAATGCCGCGCATAGGTGGTTGCGGCGCGCGGGAGGCCGTCGAGTCCGCGTGGACCGATGCGCACCTCGCCGGCGTCGGCCAGGGCGCGCACTTGAAGGAGAATGCGGTTGCGGTTCTGCAGCGCGCCGATGACCGGGCGGGCGTCGCCGCCGGCAAAGAAATGCCGCCCGAGGGCCGCGAGCGTCCAGGTGAGGTCGCCGCTGAAGAACGCCTCGGCCACCTCGAAGAAATCGCCCTCGGCGACATTCGGCGAGAGCTCGGCGACGTGCGCCTCGGTGATGGCGGCGCCATCGCCCGCGTAGGTGGCGAGCTTGCGGACCTCCTCGATCAGTAGGCGGGTGTTGGGGCCGATCTTGGCGAGGAGGAGCTGCAGGGCGTCAGGCTCGATGGTCGCGCCGAAAGCGCGGGCCTCGGCCAGCACGACACCCGCGAGCGCCTCGGAGGCGTTGTCGCCGTCGCCGCCGACGAGCGTGAAATCGGAATGTTTTTCACACCATTTTGGGAACGCCCGGCGGCGGTCCACCGGCGCGGCGGTGATGAGCACGGCGACCTCGGCGGGATTCACCTTTTCCAAAAACTGCTGCAGGTCCTCGACAAGTTTCAGGGTGCCCTCGGCGCGGCCGGTCACGGTGTCGGCGAGGAAGTTCACGTCCTTCAACCACACGAGGCGTTTGCCGCCGAACATCGCGAGGGTCTGGACGCCCTCGCGGAAGCGGCCCAGGGCCGTTCCGACCTCGTCGACGTTGCCGGCGAATCCGCTGATGATCTCGCGGGAAAACTCGTCGGGCACCTCGGTGGCGAGCTCGTCGAAGCGCGACTTGCCCAGCCGGCCGACAAGAAAATCATCGGCTCCGCAGATGAAGACGAAAGGCTGGGCGGCGGGCATGTCTTCAACGATGCCGAAGGCGGCGGGTCGAACAAGAATTAATCGGGGAAGCGAATTCAGGTGGACGTTGTAGGCCAGCTCGCTGGGCTGGCCCCGGACGGCGAAGGCAGGTCAGCGACCTGGCCTACGGTCGGAGGCTCGCTGAACCGTGTCCGCAGCCAAGGCTCGACACGAGGTCGAGCCCTACGGGGCCGGCCAGAAGGGCTGTGTCGCCAAGCACAGAGGCAGGCAGGGATGCCTGCGCTGCTTTCCGGAAGCCGGTTACTGGGCGGGGCCGTAGACCAGGATGTGGAACGTGCCGGGGACCGGGGTCGCGCGGCCGCGGGCATTGGTGGTGGTGCCGACGTATTTGACCGCGCCGAGGTAGATTTTGTGGGTGGTGGGGTCGAGCGTCATGGTCTTCGCACCCTTTTCGGTCGTGAGCGTTTGCACCGTGGTGAGCTTGTCCGGAGCGTCCTCATGGGCGATGGTT
The DNA here is from genome assembly GCA_903873805.1 of uncultured Opitutia bacterium. Classification (GTDB taxonomy): domain Bacteria; phylum Verrucomicrobiota; class Verrucomicrobiia; order Opitutales; family Opitutaceae; genus CAIQQB01. The sequence goes on from CAIQQB010000131.1 coordinate 52,476, forward strand.
ACGGTGCCGACGCCGCAGGAGCTGAACGCGAGCTGGGTGGCGGGGTCGAAGGAGCAGGCGTCGACGTTGGCGCCGATGGGCACGGTGGCGACGACCTTGCCGGCGAC
>CAIQQB010000132.1 GCA_903873805.1 uncultured Opitutia bacterium
GGCCAAAGCCGAGGATATCCTGGCCAAAATCGAACGCTGCCGTCGGCGGCTGGAAGCCATCCAGCCCGGTTGCACCCTGCCCAAACGGCGCAATAAGGCCGCTTGAGTTATGTCTAGTCATAACGGCATCACTACACTAGCTGGTCCGCTGACGGCAAGCTGTCGGCTTTCTCCGATCAGCCGGACCGCAAGCTCCGGAATGCCACGAGTGCCTGGGCCCGGGCCCGGGTGTGGTCAACGATCGGGGCGGGATAATTGCGGCCGAGCGCAACCCCGGCGGTGTTCAGCACCGCGGGAGTTGCCGCCCAAGGCTCGTGAATCCAACGATCGGGCAATTGGGCAAGTTCCGGCACCCAGCGGCGGATATAGGTCCCGTCGGGGTCGAATTTCCGGCCCTGCAGAACGGGCGCAAAGATGCGGAAATAGGGCGCCGCATCGGCTCCGCATCCCGCGCTCCACTGCCAGCCGAGGGTGTTGTTGGCCAGATCGGCATCCACCAGGGTGTCCCAAAACCAGGCCGCTCCCTCGGCCCACGGGAGACGCAGATGTTTGACGAGGAAGGAGGCGGTGATCATGCGCACCCGGTTGTGCATCCAGCCGGTGTGCCAGAGCTGCCGCATGCCGGCGTCCACGATCGGGTAACCGGTGCGGCCGCGCTGCCAGGCCAACAGACCCTTACCGCCCGGATCCTGGGCCCAGGGAAAACGGGCGAAGACCGGGCGCAACGGCTGCTCCGGTGTGTGGGGGAAATGGTGGAGAAGATGATGGGCGAATTCCCTCCAGCCGATTTCGGACAGGAAGACCTGGATGCCACGGCTGGACGGAAACACTCCGCTGGCCTTCGCGCGGGCCTGGGCGGCGGCCCAGACCTGACGCGGGCTGATTTCGCCGAAATGCAGGTGGGGCGAGAGGCGGGAGGTGCCCTCAATCCCGGGCTGGTTGCGTTGTTCATCATAAGTGTCAGCGCTTCGGGCAAAGAACGACTTTAGGCGGGCTTGGGCGCCGTCCTCCCCGGGTGTCCAGACGGCGTCAAAACCCGCGTCCCAACCCAACGGAGAGCGCAGGCCCAGAGCGGCAAGTTCGCGGGTGTCCGGCCAGCGGTCCGGTACCGGAAACGGGCCGGCGGGAATTCGGACCGGAGCGGGGACGGGCAGGGTCAGACAGTGCCGCCAGAACGGCGTATAGACCTGGAACGGACCACCCTGCCGATTGGTGATCGCGGCCGGCTCAAAGAGCAGGGTGCCGTCGCTGGTGTGGACGGAAAGCCCGTTCGCGGCCAAAGCGGCCGCCACCGCCTGGTCGCGGTTCCGGGCGGCGGGCTCGTAACGATCGTTCCAATACACCGCAGCAGCGCCAGTAGATCGGCAGAGGTCGGGGAGGATCGTCGCCGAGTCACCGCGGGCGAGCACGAGACGGGAATTGCGTTTCCGCAGGCTGGCGTCGAGGGCGGCAAGGGAGTGGTGCAGCCACCAACGGGCGGCGCCCCCGGGAGCCCAGCGGCCCTCGCCGGCCACGTCATGAATATAGACCGGAATGACCGGACCTCCGCGGGCGAGGGCGGACGCGAGGGCGGCGTTGTCCTGCAGGCGCAGATCCTGTCGGAACCAGATGAGGACGGGGGCCGTGGGCACAGGCTGAGGAAGGCCGGAGGTCGGGCGGATGCAATCCCGGGGTGCAAATTGAGTCTTTTGGGCTGGTTTCGGCCGGCAGCTGCGCCACATTGGCGCGGAATAAAAGTCCACTTTGGAGCATCTTACAGGGTAAGTCGCCCGTTTTATTAGTTGGAACGGTTAAAGCTGACGACGGTCCCAGTCGATATATCCAGCGCCGCCTGCCTTTTGTGGTGACGCCCTCTCACAACCACCCAAAGCCATGATCAGCAAAACAAAGTTTTCCGAAACCGGCGATAACGAGATGAATCCAACCCCGGTGGCAGAGTTGGACGCACCACCGTCATTTCTGGAGAAGAATGATCGCGCGGAAGTTCGCGAAGTTCACGCGGAGCGCAGCAACCTGCAGCTTTATTTGCAGGAAATCGGGAAGACCCCCCTGCTGACGATCGAAGAAGAGGTCGCCCTGGCCAAGCGCATCCGGCGCGGCGACAAGGCGGCCCGCGACCACATGATCAAGGCCAACCTGCGGTTCGTCGTGAAAATCGCGATGGACTACAAGGATTTCGGGCTGCCGTTGCTGGACCTGATCAGCGAGGGCAACATCGGGCTGATCAAGGCCGTCGAGCGTTTCGACCCGCGCAAGGGCGGAAAGCTCTCCACCTACGCCGCCTGGTGGATCAAGCAGTCGATGAAGCGGGCGCTGGCCAACCAGTCGAAGACCATCCGGCTGCCCGTCCATCTGGTCGACAAGATTTCCAAGTTGCGTCGCACCGCCATGGCCCTGACCGAGGAACTCGGGCGCGAGCCGACCGACGAGGAGTTGGCGCTCACCCTGCAGATTCCGACCAGCAAGGTCGCGCATCTCAAGTCGGTGAGCGTGCGACCGGCTTCACTCGACGCGCCGATGGGCGAGCAGGGCGAATCGGGGACGTTTGGCGACATCGTTGGTGACGAGAACGCCGTGGATCCCTTCGAGGACCTGCGCGAGCGCAACCGCAATGCCGATCTCACCGCCATCATCGACGCGCTTGATCCGCGCGAGGCCCAGATCCTGCGCCTGCGGTTCGGTCTCGCCGGGCACGACGAGCTGACGCTGGAGGAGGTGGGCCGCAAGTTCAAGGTGACCCGCGAACGCGTGCGCCAGCTGCAGAACATCGCCATCTCCAAGCTCCGCCGGGCCATCACCCACAACGAGACCCAGCGGACGGCCGACGAGGTCGAGCTGGAGGAGCGCGCCCGGAAACGGATGGATGTCATCCGCGAGTTCGTGCAGGCCAAGGCGGCGAAGAAGCCCGCGACGGCCTGAGCAGGTGGCATTTCCAGGGTGGAGCGCGTTGTCCCCAGCGCTGGGATTGACGGCTCGCAACCGAGGCTCGACGCAAGGTCGAGCCCGACGCTGGCCCCGGTGCTCCGTTTACCCCGCAAATTTCGTCCGCAGCGCAGCCGCGACATTCGGTGGCACGAAATTGCTGACGTCGCCGTTGTAGCGGGCGACCTGTTTGACGAGGTGGGAGCTGCAATAGCTATAGGCCTCGTTGGGCATCACAAAGATGGTTTCAACCGCCGGCTCGAGGTGCCGGTTCATCAGGGCCATGTTGAACTCGAACTCAAAGTCCGAAAGGGCGCGGAGGCCGCGGATGATGGCGGTGGCCTTGATCTCGAGCGCAAAGTTGACGAGCAGGCCGTCGAAGCCCCGGGCGGTCACGTTGGGGAATTTGGCCAAGCAGGGCGCCAGCATGGTGAGGCGTTCCTCGAGAGTGAACAGGGGCGCCTTGCCGGGATTGACCGCGATGGCGAGCGTCACGCGGTCGAAGAGCCGAGTGGCCCGTTCCAGAACGTCGAGGTGCCCATAGGTGATGGGATCGAATGTTCCGGGATAGATGCAGTGGGCGGGGCTCATGGCAGGAGGGAAAAGCCCAAAAACCGGGGTGGCGCGAGAACCAAATGCGGAGCGGATCTAGGCCGTGGCGGAGCGGCGAGCGCCCGGCGAGCCGACCGGATTCGCTCCAACGGTCCCGCTTCTTCCGCAGCGGGCGACGGAAACGACGGGGCCCGGCTCGGGCGAGCCGGGATCCGCCGGCCTGCGGCCAAGCGCGACGTTTCCAGATTGCCTTTGCCCTGACGGCTGGACTGTTCTAGGTGGAGTCCGTCCATGAACCTGCCGAACGCCATCACCCTCTCGCGCATCCCGCTGATGTTCGTGATCACGTGGCTGCTGTATCAAGGCTGGCCGGGTGCGCCCACGTTGGCGTTTCTGCTGTTCATTGCCGGTGCGGTCAGCGACTGGCTCGACGGATATCTGGCGCGGCGGCGTGGGCTGGTCTCCACATTCGGCACTTTCATGGATGCGCTCAGCGACAAGATCTTCGTGCTCGGCATCATGATTGCAATGGTGGATCAGGAGCAGGATTTCCACATGCCGGTGCCGTTCGTGCTCATCACGCTGTGCCGCGAGTTTCTGGTTTCAGGAATGCGGATGGCCGCCGCCTCGAAGGGGGTGGTGGTGCCGGCGGATGGCGGAGGCAAGACCAAGACGGTCTCGCAGCTCATCGCCATCGGCTTCCTGCTGGCCAAGCCGATGCTGGAGCGCGACGTGCCGCGGGTGCTGCCCGGCGCGGACTTGCGGGCGCTGACCGAACAGGTGCACAACATCGGCCTCATCGGTTTCATCCTCGGCACATTCCTCGCGGTGTGGTCGGGCTGGCGCTACATTGAGCGGCACCGCCGGCTGGTCTTTGACGACGCGAGCAAATGAAGTTGTCGCAACCCGTCTGGCCGCGCCGACTGCCCGCTGCGACGGTGGTGGCGCTTGCGACGCTCGGTCCCATCGGCCGGCGGCTGCCCGCCCCGGGCACCTGGGGCTCGGCGGTGGGTACGCTCGCCTGCGGCGCGGTTGGTGGGATGGTTTGGGTGAAGACGTGGGAAATCCTGCTGGTCAGCGCCGTGGGCTTCTGGCTCGCGGTCGGGCTGTGCGGTGAGGCGGAGATCCGGCTGGGCAAAACGGATCCGGGCGAGGTGATCCTCGACGAGGTGGTCGCGATGCCCCTGTGTTTCCTCGGCTGGTATCGGTTGACGCAGATGGCGCCGGTGTGGGCGGTGTTGCTGGCGGGATTTGCGGTGTTCCGGTTTTACGACATCCTGAAGCCGCTCGGCATTGCCCGACTGCAGAAACTCCCCGGCGGCTGGGGCGTGGTGGTTGACGACACCGCGGCCGCGCTGGCGACGTGTGCGACGCTGCAACTGGTGAGGATCGTATGGCTGGCGGCCAGGTGAGGCGAAATTCGGCAGTTCAATCCAATCACGGACGACACAGATAACACGGATACGGTGCGTTGATAAATATCGATCTCGAAAATCTGTTCACTTGCCGGGTGAAGGCCAGAAAACCTGCCATGGATTGATCATCCGTGTGCATCCGTGATATCCGTGGTTACAAGTGCGTTCTGTTGGGTGAGACGTTGGCTTGCTGTCATTCGCGACGGTTCGGATGAAGCCGCGACGCCCTCGTCGCGGGGATGGCCGGTCGGAGAAAACGCGACGAGGGCGTCGCGTCCTCAGTTTGGCGGGCGCAGCAAGTCTTCCCCGCCTCACGGCAGCAGCAGCAAATCCTCCAGTGTCATCTTGACCAGCAGGCCCTGCTGGAGGACATCGACGGATAGGATGATGCCCTTGGGATTTTGGGGATCGTCCACGATGCCTTCGAGGCCGCGCAACGGGCCGCCGGTCACGCGCACGCGTGAGCCGCGCTTGATCAGCGGATGCAGGCTGAGTTCCAACCCCGACGCGACGATCAGCTTCACATCGCCCAGCTGCCGCAGGAATCGCGATTCGTCGTCCACCGGAATGACGCGGGCGAGGAGATCCTGCTGGTAGACGCGGTTTTTCCGTTCGGGCGGGACGAGGGCGAACACGTAGCCGGGAAACAGCGGCTTGGTGAAGCGCTTGGTCTGCGTGCCGTAGCGCCGTACGCTGCGGATCAGCGCGAGATAATGCTCCAGCTTTTCGGCCGCCAGCAGCGCGGCGAATTTCTTTTCGCAGCGCGGCCGGGTATGGCAGACCCACCAGCGGGGCACATCGCCCGGAGCCGGGTCGGGAATCATCGCTTCGCGGCGGGCTTCGGCCGGCCGGCGGGGGCCGTCGCCGGTGCGCCGACCGTCAGCAGGAAACGCACGGCGGCGAAATAACCCTCCAACCCTAGGCCGGTGATGACGGCGAGGCAGGCGGGGGCGGTGAGCGAGGTATGCCGGAATTCCTCGCGCTTGTAGATATTGGAGATGTGGACCTCGACGGCCGGCAGGTGGGCGCCAAGTAGCGCGTCGCGCAGGGCGACGCTCGTGTGGGTGAGCGCGCCGCCATTGATGACGAGGGAGTCGATTTTCGCGTCGACGAGTTCGGCGATGCGGTCGATCAGCTTGCCCTCGTGGTTGGACTGGAAAAACACCAGCTCGGCCGAGCCCTTGAACTCGGCGCGCAGCTTCGCCTCGAGATCGGCGAGGGTGGCGCGGCCGTAGATTTCGGGTTCGCGTTTGCCGAGGCGGTCAAGGTTGGGGCCGTTGAGGATGGCGATGCGTTTCATGGTTGGTTGGCCCACGGAATACACGGAACACACGGAAGGGGGAAGGCTGTTTTTGGGAGTAGGGACGGCCGGGGCAATTCACCAAAGCCCGACAATAAACTGATTGCCATTCGCGCACGAGGCGAAAGCTCCGTCTATATTTTCCGCGTGTTCCGTGGATTCCGTGGGCACAATCTCAGAGCGGATTGGCGGTGGCGATGAACTCCCAGGGCAGGCCGAATTTCCTGGCCAGCTCGGCGGCGAGGGCCTGCACGCCGTGCACCTCGGTGGTGTAATGGCCGCAGAGGTAGAGGTTGAGCCGCTGTTCCTGGGCGACGTTAAACCACTCCTCCCGCAGCTCTCCGGTCACGAGCGTATCCACGCCCGCGCGGGCCAGCTCGGGGATGGCGCTATTGCCCGAGCCGCTGCAAAACGCCACCGCGCGCGGGGCGGCAGCGCCGCACTCGATGGCGATGACGCGTGGGTAAAGCGCCTCAAGTTTGGCCCGCAACGCCGTCCGTTTCAGCCGCGAACCGGCAATCCAGCCGATGCTCTCGCCGTCGCGCACGAGGAAGGGCTGCGCCGGCTTCAGCCCGAGCTGGCGGGCGAGCAGGGCGTTATTGCCGAGTTGCGGATGCGCGTCGAGGGGCAGGTGGCTGGAGTAGAGCGCGCAGTTGCCGCGAACGAGCGTGGCGATGCGGTCATACACCGGACCGGTCAGCGGGCGGGGCATGTCCCAGTACATCCCGTGGTGCACGAGCAGGAAATCCACGCCGGCGGCGACGGCCTTTTGAAACGGCACGAGGCCGGCGTCCACCGCCGCGCCAATCTTGGTGACGCGGCCGTCGTTAGCGACCTGGAGTCCATTCCAGGCGCCGGGCGCGTCCTTGAACGCGGTGCAGCGGGTGCGTTTGTCGCAGTAGGCGGCCAGTTGGGCGAGGGTAACCATAAGAGCGAGATTGGCGGGCCTCGGCCGCGGGGGCGAGCGGTTTTCCGGCGGACTGGGCCGGCGACGTTTCCCGCGATTCCGTCCGGCGGGTCGCAACCCGCGCTTGCGCCGCGGCCCGGGGGCGTTTGCATGGGTGCCATGAGCCATGCCGCCGCCGCGTCCGTCGCGCCCGCCTCCGCCGTCGATCTGATCGAGCGTGCCGCCGCGCAATTCGGCTCGCGGCCGTCCTGGGACGAATATTTCATGGCGACGGCGGTGCTTATGTCCACCCGGTCGCCCTGTGAGCGGCTGCATGTCGGCTGCGTGCTCATCAGTCGCGGCGCCCAGCAGAACCGCCTGGTCGCGGCGGGCTACAACGGGTTTCTGCCCGGCACGCCTCATGTGTCGCGGACGCGCGACGGCCACGAGCAGGCGACCGTGCACGCCGAGCAGAATGCCGTGGCCGACGCCGCGCGCCGCGGCACCCCGGTGGCGGGCGCGGTGGCCTACGTCACGCATTACCCGTGCATCAACTGCGCGAAAATCCTCGCGTCGGCCGGCATCGCGGAAATCCGCTACCGGCACGACTACCAGAATGATCCGCTAGTCGCGCCGCTCCTCGCCGATGCGGGTGTGGTGGTGGTGCAACTCCGGTAACCGTCCGCGCCATGCGTTCCCACCGCTCCAAGGCACCCGTCGCACTGGCCGGATCCCTGCTGATCGCGCACCCGTCGCTGCGCGACCCGAATTTCCGGCACACCGTCATCCTGCTCTCGACCCATGACGGCGACGGCGCGATGGGGGTGGTGCTGAACCGCCCGACAGGCAAGCGGCTGGGCGAGCTCGGGACGGATTTCGCCCTCGGGCCGCTGGCTGGGGTGCCGGTTTTCCAAGGCGGGCCGGTGCAGACCGAGCAACTGGTCCTGTGCGCCTGGCGGGTGCATCCGGCCCAGACGGAGCTGCAGATCATGTTCGGGCTCAACCCGGAGAAGGCCGCCGCCGTGCTGACCGAGCCGGGGATGCATCTGCGGGCCTATTTCGGCTATGCCGGCTGGACCGGGGGTCAGCTGGAACGGGAGCTGGCGGACAACGCCTGGGTGGTCGGGCCGGTCACGCCGGACACGCTGGCGGCCGAGGCGGACGAGAGCATGTGGCGCGGTGTGCTGGGGCGCATCAACCACGAGTGGAAGCTGCTGGCGGACGAGCCGGACGACCCGGAGCTGAACTGAGTGGCGGACCGCGGCTTTGGGTTTGATTTGCGCCAAGCCGTACGCATGCTGCAGCCAACATGAGCGTCGTTGTCTATCCCCGGAATCCCCCCGCACCGAGCGCCAGCAAGGATCACATCCTGGTGGTGGATGACGAGGCGCCGCTGCTCGAAGTGTTCGCCCAGGCGCTCGCCACGCAATTCGAGGTCACCGCGGCCACTTCGGCGCGCGAGGCGGAATTTTGCCTGCGCAAGCAGGCCTTCAAGGTGGTGGTGGCCGACTACCTGATGCCCGGCGGAAACGGCATGAGCTTTCTGGTGCGGGCCCGCGAGGAGTATCCGCACATGCAGCGGATTCTGGTCACGGGCTACATGAAGCCCGAAATGCTGCTGCGCAGCGTCAACGAGGCGGCGCTGTTTCGCTACCTCCTCAAGCCCGTTGGCATGGACGAACTGATCAAAACGGTGCAGGAGGCGGTGCTGCTGCACGACCAGTCCGTCCGGCCCGACCGGCCATGAACCCGGACCCGGCGCTTCCGCCGGCGGCCCGGCCGCTGGTGCTGCTGGTGGACGACGAGCCGGAATTGCTGAGTGTGCTGGCGCAGTTGCTGGCGGTGGAGTTCGAGGTGGTGACGGCGGGCAACACCGCCGAGGCGGAGCTGCAGCTTGCGCAGCGTCCGTTCGAATTGATCATCTGCGACCACCTGATGCCGCGCGAAACCGGGTTGGATTTTCTGCTGCGGATCCGGGACTGCTGGCCGCAAACGAAGCGCATCCTGCTCACCGGCTACATGAATCCCGAGCTGATCTCGCGCAGCGTACCGGTGGCGGATCTCGTCTGCTGCGTGCTCAAACCGACCAGCGGTACCGAGCTGCTGGCGATCGTGCGCTCGGCGCTCGCCCGGTAGGCGCCGCTGCGCCGGGCCGGTGTCAGCTTTTCAGGCGGTCGCGCAAGTACGGCGCGGTCGGGCTGCGTTTCACCCGGAGCAGGCCGGCGAGCGCCCCTTGGTAGAGCAGTTCGCCGCCGTCGGGACCGCCGACCGGTCCGAGTTCAACGATGTAGTCGGCCTCGGCGAGCAGGTCGAGATGGTGTTCGATAACGACCACGGTATGCCCCTGGTCGACGAGCGAGTGCAGCACGCCGATGAGTTTCTCGCAGTCGCTGAGGTGGAGCCCGATAGTCGGCTCCTCGAGCAGGTAGAGGTTGCGCGGGAGGGTGCCGCGGCTGCGTTCGCGGTAGGTCGCGAGGCCGGAGGCGAGCTCGGTGACCAGCTTGAGCCGCTGGGCCTCGCCGCCGCTGAGGGTCGGGGAGCTCTGCCCGAGCGTGAGGTAGCCGAGCCCGCAGTCGACCATGAGCCGGCAGACCTGTGAGAGCTGCGAGTGGAAGTCAAAAAACGTCGCGGCCTCCTCGAAGGTGAGCTGGAGAACCTGGCCGATGGTCTTTTCCTTCCACATGATGTCGGCGAGATCGGGTCCGTAACGCAGGCCGTGGCAGTCGTCGCACGGCAGGTAGGTGTCGGGCATGAACGCCATCTCGAGCCGGATGCGGCCAGCCCCCTCGCAGGTGGGGCAACGGCCGCCCGCGGTGTTAAAGGAGAAGCGGGAGGCGGTGTAGCCGCGGAGCTTGGCGGCGGGCAGCGAGGCGAAGAACTGCCGGATCAGGTCAAAGATGCCCAGGTAGGTGGCGGGCGTGGAGCGGGGCGTTTTGCCGATGGGAGACTGGTCCACCTCGATGACCGATCGGAAGCCGTTGGCGCCGCGGAGCTCCGCAAACGGCAAGGACGAATGAGCAATCTCCGATGAGGATAGATCGGAGACGGCGAAGCAGGTGGATTTCACGAAGGCGCGGCCGGTGAGGCGGTTTTGGCGGGCCTTGATGGCGTGGGTGACCGCGGGATCCAGCAGGTCGCGGAAGAGAGTGGATTTGCCCGCGCCGCTTGGGCCTGCGACCATGATCAGGCGGCCGAGCGGCAGGCGTAGATCGAAACCCTTGAGATTGCGGAAGCACGCGCCGGTGAGCGTGAGCCAGTCCGGATTGGGGCGCTTGGATTTTGGATTGGGGACGGGCGGCAGGGGACGGTATTCGCCGCGAAGCGGGTGCTTGATGCCCTTGGCCAGAAACAGGCCGGTAAGCGAGCGGGCGTTGCGCCGGATTTCGGCCGGGGTGCCCTGGGCGAGCAGTTCGCCTCCGTGGATACCGGCGGCGGGACCGAGGTCGATGATGCGGTCGGCCCGCGCCAGGAGGGTCTCGTCATGTTCGACGACGAGCAGCGTGTTGCCCTTGTCGCGGAGGGCCTCGAGCGTTTCGATCAACCGGTCGTTGTCGCGGGCGTGCAGGCCGATGCTCGGCTCGTCGAGCACGTAGAGCACGCCGGCGAGGTTGGTGCCGAGCTGCGCGGCGAGGCGGATGCGCTGGGCCTCGCCGCCGGAGAGCGTTTCGGTCGGACGGTCGAGCGCGAGATAGCCCAGGCCGACGTGGTCGAGGAATTTCAGCCGCTGCTCGATCTGGGGCACGAGATCCTGGGTGATGAGGAGGCCGCGGGCGTCGAGCTCGAGGGCGCGCAGCCGGGCCAGGAGGACGGCGGGGGTGGCGGCGAGGAGACCGGGGAGCGACAGCGGAGGCTGCCGGGCGCCGGTGCGGAAATGGAGTTTGACCGCGCAGGCGGTGCGATTGAGCCGGGCGCCGTGGCAGGCGGGGCAGGGCTGCCCGGTGCTCGCAATGTCGTCGGCCGAGTCGAGCCCGAGCTGCCGCAACCGGTCGAGGTTGGCGTCGCCCTCCTCCTCGTCCGGCACGAGCATCCAGGGGAACACCCGTCCATGCCCGCGGCAGACGGGGCACCAGCCGCGGGGCGAGTTGAAGGAGAAATGCTTGGGGTCGAGCTCGGGGAAAGACTCGCCGGTTTCGATATCGGTGCGGGTCGTGGAGAACCACGAGAGAATGTCGCCGCGTTCGGTGAGGAGAAAACACGCTCCTTTGCCGAGGCGCAGGGCGGTGTTGAGGGCGTCGTCGCGAACTCGGCCATGGCGGCTGGCGGCTGGGGACGGGGCCTTTAGGTCGGTGACGACCACTTCGATGTCGTGCTCCTTGTACCGGTCGAGTTTCTGAAATGCGTCGGTCCGGGTGAGCCGGCCGTCGGCGCGAAGCAGTTCATAACCCTGGGCGGCGATCCAAGTGGCGATGGGCTGGTGGTGGCCCTTGCGGCCGCGGATGAGCGGGGCGCAGAGATGGAGATGCCGGGCCCGGCGCGCCTTCGGGGTCGCGAGAACGCGGGCCAGCAGCTGCTTCAGCGCGCCGGGCGAGAGGGGAGTGACCGGCCGGTCGGTCTCGGGGTGGTGCTGGACGCCGAGCCGGGCGTAGAGCAGGCGCAGGAACTGGGCGACCTCGGTGATGGTGGCGACCGTCGATTTGCGGGAGCCGCGGGTGATGCGCTGCTCGATGGCGACGGTCGGCGGGATGCCGGTGAGCCGGTCCACGGCGGGGCGGGGCAGCTGCTCGACGAACTGGCGGGCATACGGCGACATCGCCTCCATGAACCGCCGCTGGCCCTCGGCGAAGACGATGTCGAACGCGAGGGTGGATTTGCCCGAGCCGGAGACGCCGGTGACGACGCTGAGCTGTCCGTGCGGAATGGCGAGGGAGAGGTTCTTGAGATTGTTCTCCCGGGCACCGGTAATCTCCAGCCCGTGGCTGGCCGGACCCGTGAGATAGGGAGCAACTTCCTCGGCGGCCGCGAGGTCGGAAAGTTTGTCATCCAATGGGTGACTTATTTCCAGGGCGGTGCGGAGGAAGGGGGAGGTGGCGGTGTCGGCGAGTGCAACTGTTTCAGGCGGACCGGCGGCGACGATGCGGCCGCCCTCCGCGCCGGCGCCCGGGCCGACCTCGAGGATCCAGTCGGCCGACTTGAGAACGTCGAGGTTATGCTCAATGACGACTACGCTGTGACCGCGGTCGACCAGCGCCTGCAGGACGACGAGGAGGCGTTTTACATCGTGGCGGTGGAGGCCGGTGGTGGGCTCGTCCAGCAGGAGCAAGGCGCCGGGCTGGATTTTGGAATTTGGATTTTGGAATTTGGTTTGATCGGAAGCGGCGGTAAACTCGCCCAGATAACGGACCAGCTTGAGTCGCTGGGCTTCGCCGCCGCTGAGGGTGTTGAGCGGCTGGCCGAGCGTCAGGTAGCCCAGGCCAACGGCATCCAGGGAGCCGAGCCGCCGGTGAATTTCCGGGAGGTCTGCGAAAAGCGGCAGGGCGTCCGTCACGCTGGTCCCGAGCAGGTCGGCGACCGAGCGTTCCCGCCAGCGGATGGCGAGGACCTCCGGCTTGAAGCGGCGGGACTCGCAGACGGGGCAGGGCACAAACACGTCGGAGAGAAACTGCATCTCAACGCGTTCGTAGCCGAGGCCGAGGCAATGGTCGCACCGGCCCTCGCCGCTGTTGAACGAAAAGCTCGATGGGCTGAAGCCGGCGGCCCGGGCCTCGGGGGTGTCCGCATAGAGCTCGCGGATGAGCTCCCAGGCCTCGGTGTAGAGCGCGGGATTCGACCGCGGGGTGCGGGAGAGCGGCGACTGGTCGACCATAACGACCTCGGAAAAACCGGCGTCGCCCGAGACGGAGGCGATCTCGGCGGGATCGTCGGTGAGCTGGAGACGCCGGGTGAGCAACCCCTGGTAGATGACGTGGTCGAGCAGCGTGGATTTGCCGGAGCCCGAGACCCCCGACAGACAGACCAGACGGGCGAGTGGGAGACGGAAATCGAGATGGCGGACGTTGTGCTTGGTGCAGTTCGCGAAGGTGAGCCAGCGGGTGCCGTCCGGCTCAGGTGCGCCGACGGGTCGGCGGGCGGCGGGCGTGGGGATGGTCTCGCGGCCAGAGAAATACGCGCCGGTGATGCTGGCGGGTGAACTGAGTAACGCGGGAACGGGGCCCTGAAACACAATGTGTCCGCCCCGGCTCCCGGGTTCCGGACCGACCTCGATGACATGGTCGGCGGCACGGATCATCGCCTCGTCGTGTTCGACCACGACCACGGTGTTGCCGGCATCCGTCAGGGTGCGGATGATGGCGATCAGCCGGTCGATGTCGCGCGGGTGCAGGCCGACGCTGGGCTCGTCGAGGACGAAGAGCGTGTCGACCAGTGAGGTGCCGAGGCAGCCCGTGAGGTTGACGCGCTGAACCTCGCCGCCGGAGAGGGTCTTCGATGGACGGTCAAGCGTGAGGTAGCCGAGGCCGACTTGGACGAGGTAGCGCAGGCGCGTGAGGATGGAGTCGTGGGCGAGCGACGCGCTGCGTGCGTCCTCAAGATGAGATTTGAAATCTGCGATTTGCGATTCGACAAGCAGCGAGAGGAGCTCGCTAACGGGCAGTTGGTAGAGTTCCGGCAGGGTGCGGCCGCGCCATTTCCAGCAGAGTGATTCGGGCTGGAGCCGCTGACCGCCGCAATCCGGACAGGGATTGTAGGAACGGTAGCGCGCAAGGAAGACCCGCACGTGCATCTTGTAGGTTTTCTTCTCCAGCCAGCGGAAGAATCCCTTCACGCCATACCAATACTGCGGCCAGACCTTGCCGCTCGCCTCGCCGTAGCCCGGCTCGCCATCGAGCACGAAGGCGCGCTGTTCCGCCGTGAGAGAGGCAAAAGGAACCTCGGTCGGAATCTTCTTTTTCCGGGCCCAAACGAACAGGTCCTTCTTCGACTCGCCGTAGATTTCGCTCTCCCAGCATTTGATCGCACCCTCCTGCAGCGAAAGCGACTGGTCGGGGAGAGCGAGGCGGTCGTCGATCTCGATCACGCGGCCGAAGCCGCGGCATTTCGGGCAGGCGCCGAGCGGGGAGTTGAACGAAAACAGCGCGGGCGAGGCGGCGCGAAACGTGCGGCCGGTGGCGGGGGAGTGCAGGCCGCGGGAGAAATGGCCGGCGGGGATGAAATGCGGAGTGCGGAGCGCGGAGTGCGGAGTGGCGGGGTCGGACGGTGGCGAGCCCTCTCGCATGATGCCCATTTCTGACGACTCGGCGGGATCAGAAGTGGAGACGGCAAACAGATGCACCTGACCCTGCCCGAAGTGGAGGGCGGTTTCGGTGGCCTCGAGAAAACGCGACCGGGCGGCGGGGGTGATTGCGAGGCGGTCCTGGATGACGTGGAGGAACGTCCAGCCTTCAACATCCAATGTCCAATGTCCAAGTTCGGAATCGGCGGGAGCCGCGAGGAGGTCGTCGATCTTGTGGACCGCAAAGGCTCCGGTGGACGTTGAAGGTTGGATGTTTGATGTTGAACGGGGCGCGGGCGCCAGCACGCGGACGTAGCCCTGGTTCTTGAGATTGGTGAGGATCTCGGTCCACGTCAGACTGGCCGGCCGGATGACGCGGAAACAGATGAGCAGCGTGCGGTCGGCGTGGGCGGCGGAGGTCTTGGCCCAGATGGTCTGCGGATTGTCATCCTCGACCTTGTCGCCGGTGGCCGGATCGTAGCATTCGGCGACATGGCTGAACCACACTTTGAAGAAGTCGGTCAGCTCGGTCATGGTCCCGACGGTCGAGCGGGAGTTTTTGACCGTGTTGGTCTGCTCGATGGCGATGGACGGGCGGATGTTTTCAATTGAATCGACCTTCGGCTTGTCGAGCAGGTCGAGAAACTGGCGGGTGTAGGCGCTGAACGTCTCCACGTAGCGGCGCTGGCCCTCGGCGTGGAGGGTGTCGAAAACGAGCGAGGACTTGCCGGCGCCGCTCAGGCCGGTGACGACAATGTAGCGTCCGAGCGGCACATCGAGGTCGAAACCCTTGAGGTTGTTCTGCCGGACGCCGCGCAGGCGGATGCAGCGGAGGTCCGCTGCGGGCGAAGGTGAGGAAGGGGACGTTTTAGCCACGGACGGGCACGGATGCGCAGGCGCGCGCGGAAGGCAAATGCGAAGACGCGGCGGCGGCAAGATTTGGCGGGGCCCGGCGCAGGTAGCCGGCACCCTGGCAGCTAAGCACGCTTGGTGAGCCGGGCGAAAAGATCGAGGTAGTGTTGCGCGTGGCCGTCCGGGGAGAAGGCGTTGTGTGCGAAGTCGCGGGCCGGGGCGGCGAGGGCGGCCCGCCGGCCGGGGTGGGCCAGGAGCGGGGCGAGGGCGGCTAGAAAGGCGGCATCGTCTCCGGGGGCGATGGCCCAGCCGGTTTCGCCGGGCCGGAAGCATTCGCGGACACCGCCGACCGCAAAGGCGACGACTGGGAGACCGTGCGCCTGGGCCTCGATGAGAAAGTTGGGCAGCGACTCGGATTGGGAAGTGAGCACGGCGACATCGGCGGCGCGGTAGAGCGGGGCGGGGTCGGATTGGAAACCGAGAAATTTCACGCGGTCGGCGAGGCCGAGCTGCCGGGCGAGCGCGGTGCAGGCCGGGCGGGTTTCACCCTCGCCGACGAGCCAGAGCTGCCAGTCGGCGTCGCGCGGCAGGAGGGTCGCGAGGGAGATGAGAGCGCGCTGGTTTTTCTCCGGTCGGAACATGGCGACGCAGAGCAGAACGGTGGTCGAGGGCGTGGCGGCGTGGGTGGCGCGGAGGGTTTCGCGGGAGTATTCGGAACGCGACGGGGGCGTCGCGTCCCCAATGCGGGGTGGGGGAACCCCACCTACATCGGAAGCGGAATCGGAAGGGAAAACGAGGGAGTTGTGGATGACGGAGATCTTTGCGGCGGGGATCGCATAGTTGTCCGCAAGCACGCGCGCGGCCTCGTGGCTGTTGGCGACGATGTGGCGGACGTTGAGCAGCGAACGGCGGAAAAGAGCAGGCAGCTTCTTGCCCGTCCGCATGGTGCCGATTACGGCGGTCGCGGGCAGTATCCGCTGGAGTCCGCCCGCGCGACAGTTCGCCATGCGCCCCATGCAGATAATGATGTCGGGGTGGAAACGGGTGGCAAAGCGCGCCAGCCCCGGGGCAAACCAGTCCAGGCGGGTGTCGAACGGCTGGAGGCTCCGGCGGGCGACGGGGGCGGCCACGGTGCCGGCGAGTGGACCGCTTGGGCGGAAGGTCAACAGCGTCACCGCGTGCCCGGCGCCGGCGAAGGCGTTGGCGAGCAGCACTGACTGGCGTTCGGTGCCACCGCTGCGGAGATAGTCTTGGAGGACGAGGATTTTCATTGCCCGGCGGGGTAGTGGGGCGGAAATTGGGGCTTCACGCAATGAAGCATCCTTTCATCAATCTGGTGTCCCGCTGGCTGGTGCTCGCGCTGGGGGTCACGCTGGCGACGAAGCTCGTGCACGGCATCAGCTGCGACGACCCCGGGACCCTGGTCACGGTGGTGGTCCTCCTGAGCCTGTTCAACGCCGTGCTCAAGCCAATCCTCCTGCTATTCACGCTGCCCTTCATCCTGCTGAGCATGGGACTCGGGGTGCTCGTGATCAACGCCCTGCTGTTTCTTTGGGTGGGGAAGCTGGTGGACGGCTTTCATGTCGCCGGTTTCTGGCCCGCCCTGTGGGGCGCGCTGATCGTGAGCGTGACCAACATTATCGTGAGCGCGATGTTTCGCGGGCCGCCCCGCCCCCCCCGCCGGGGGCCTCCGGCACCCCCACCCGCAGCTGGCGGCAGCCGGGGTGGGGATGTGATCGATATTTGAGCAGAGGCGGTCCGCCGCCGGGGCAAAAAGACAGTTTCCGTTTGACGGCACCGATCCTGTGCGGACGCTGGCGGCATGGCTGACACCATCGAATACGACCTGATTGTCATTGGCGGCGGTCCCGCCGGCTACGCGGGCGCGATCCGCGCCGGCCAGCTCGGCAAAAAAGTTGCGTGCATCGAGCTGGAACGCGCCGGCGGCACGTGCCTCAACTGGGGCTGCATCCCCACCAAGGCGCTGCTGAAGAGCGCGGAGCTTTACCAGAAAATCAAGAAGTCCGAAACCTTCGGCATTTCGGTGAAGGATGTGACCTTTGATTTCGCCAAGGTCATGGCGCGGTCGCGCACGGTTTCCGGCCAGATGGCCAAGGGCATCGAGTTTCTCTTCAAGAAGAACAAGGTCGACTACATCGTGGGCCGGGGGCAGGTGAGCGCGCCGGGGATGGTCTCGATCACCGACGGTGAGCAGAAGGGGAAATTCTTCCGGGCGAAAAACATTCTCATCGCCACCGGCTGCAAGATGCGCCGCCTGCCCGATCTGGCGGTCGACGGGGTGCGGGTGATGACCTCGCGCGAGGCGCTGGCGGCCACCACGCTGCCGAAGTCGGTCATCATTGTCGGCGCAGGTGCCATCGGAGTGGAGTTCGCGTACTTCTTCAACGCCTTCGGATCGAAGGTCACGCTGGTCGAAATGCTGCCGCAGATCCTGCCGGTCGAGGACGAGGAGGTGGCGAAGACGCTGCACCGCGCGTTCGAGAAACAGGGCATCAATCTCCGCACCGGGACCAAGTGCGAAAATTTCCGCGTCGGCCCGGACTCCGTGAAGGTGAACCTGGTGAAGGACGGCGCGAGCGAGGAGGTCGAGGCAGAGACGGTGCTTTCGGCCATCGGCGTGGTGGCGAACATCGATGGCGTGATCGCGAAGAACGTCAAAATCGACCTCGACCGCAACTACGTGAAGGTCGGCGACGATTACCAGACCACGGTCAAGGGCATCTATGCGGCGGGCGACATCATCGGGCCGCCCTGGCTGGCGCACGTGGCGACCTATGAGGCGGTGAACGCGGTCAACGGCATGTTTGGCCACGGCACCCCGCAGCGCGTGAAAAACTTTCCCGGCTGCACCTACTGCCAGCCGCAAATCGCGAGCACGGGTCTGACGGAGCAGGCCGCGCGGGAGAAGAAGTTGGATTACAAGGTGGGCAAGTTTCCCTTCACCGCGTCGGGCAAGGCCGTGGCCTCGGCGGAAAGCGAGGGCTTCGTCAAGGTCATCAGCGACGCGAAGACCGGCGAGATTTTGGGCGCGCACATCATCGGCAGCGAGGCGACCGAGCTGATCGCCGAGTACGGGCTGGCGATGGAACTGGAGGCGACGGTCGAGGAAGTGCACCAGACCATCCATGCGCATCCGACGCTCAGCGAGGCGGTGATGGAGGCGGCCGCCGCGACGACGAGCGAGGCGATCCATATCTGAAACTGGCGGAGAGAGAGGGATTCGAACCCCCGGGACCTTGCGGCCCAGCGGTTTTCAAGACCGCCGCAATAGACCACTCTGCCATCTCTCCGGGATGATGTGTCGCCGCCATGCAGCGGGGGCCGGGGATGACTTTCAATCCCGTTTTTTCCGCAGGATGAAGACCAGCCAGAGTCCGACGACCAGGACCAAACCCATCCGGCCGAGGAGATACAGTCCCCGGGAGGCGATTTCCGCGAAGAACAGCAGTCGCGCCAGCGCCAGGGCCCGGCCCAACAGCAGGCAGGCGGCAAGGCCCGCCAGCAGGGCGATGGTCAGCAAAAAGGTGCGGCGGGTGACGGAACGCATGCGGCAGGGTGGCCGGTACCGGCCGCACCCGGCAAGCGCAAGCGGTACCCCTGTGCCGAAAGGGCCCACTCCCGGGTGATCGTCCCACCGTTCGCAGCGATGGCC
Organism: uncultured Opitutia bacterium; assembly: GCA_903873805.1. Lineage (GTDB taxonomy): Bacteria > Verrucomicrobiota > Verrucomicrobiia > Opitutales > Opitutaceae > CAIQQB01. The sequence goes on from CAIQQB010000132.1 coordinate 18,808, forward strand.
GGGCTGCCAAAAGAAGTTGGCCGGTCGCCTACCCCTAAGCGACCGGCCATTTGCTTTCTTCTTTGGACCCGCTAAGCGGGAACAATTGGGTTATGCATTGGCCGTGCCAACTGGACGGAATGAGGGAAATAAATGCCCCCGGTCTCTCGCGAGGCGGGACCGGGCTGTGAAGCGACTGGCACTGCCAGCCGGATTGGCCGGGCACGAGAGCCGGGCCCGTTGTGACCGGGACGGCAAGGACCGGCTTGCGCCCCGGTAGTTGACCTTCACGTTCGTTCCATGGCCCCGGTGAAACACCTGCTCGTGGACGGTCCCAACATTCTCCATGCTTGGGCGGATCTGCGGGCCCTGCTCAAACGGGATCGGGGCGCTGCACGGCAGGAATTGGCCCGGCGTCTGGGAGCCATCCACGACGCGGAGAGTGTGCGCATCACCCTGGTGTTTGACGGCGCGGGTCCGGAACTGCTGGTCGAAGGTTCGGCCGCCCAGCGGACGTTTGCGGTGTTGCAGACCCCGGCGGGGGTGACCGCCGATGATGTCATCGAGCAACTGGTCGGGGGCGCCGCGAACCCCGGCGCATGCTGGGTGGCCACCGCCGACCAGGCCGAGCGCCGGACGATCACGGCACTGGGAGCGATGTGGGTGCCGCCGGAGGAACTGGCCGCGTGGGCGGAGCGGGCGGAGCGGCGTCTGACCGCACAAGTGGATGGACTGCGGCGGAATAATGCGCAAAAGTGGCGGGGAGCATCGCCATGAACCCGAGCCGCACCGCCACCCCGTCCGTCGTCGAGGAAATCCAGGGCCTGTACGGGCCGTTTGCCTTCTCGGAAAAACTGCTGCAGCGGATCTGGGCCCGCCGCGGATTTGACGCGCGCGCGGCCCGCACACTGGACGGGCGCAGGGTCGAGATCCTGCAGGCCGGACGCTGGAACGGACTGGGCGGACCGGATTTCATGCAGTCGCGCCTCCGGCTCGGGGGCGTGCCGGTGACGGGCGACGTCGAGGTGCACCTGCGGGCGCAGGACTGGGCGGCGCACGGACATTCCGCGGATCCGGCCTATCGCAACGTGGTGCTGCATGTGGTGCTGTTTCCGACGCCGGAGAATTTTACCCCGGGGGTGGACGGGCGGTCGATTCCGATCCTCGCGCTCCTGCCGCTGCTGCCGCACGATCTGGAAGAGTATGCGGCGGAGGCCGCGATTGAGGCGCTCTCCGGCCGACCCGCGGTCCAGATTCCCCGGGCCCTGGCGGCGCTGACGCCGGAGGGCGTGGCTGAGCTGTTGCGCGAGCAGGCCCGGCAACGCTGGGAGATCAAGGTGGCCTGGGCCGTCCGCCGCATCGGCCGGCTGGGTTGGACGGAAGCGTGCCATCACACCGCGTTGGAAATTCTCGGCTACCGTTTCAACCGGTCTCCGATGCTGGCGGTTGCCACCCGGTTTCCGCTGGAGACGTGGCGCGTGGGCGGACTGGAGCTGGAGACGGTTTGGTCCACCGAGCGCGAGTCCTGGCGGGTGCAGGGAGTGCGCCCGGCCAACCAGCCGCGGGTGCGGTTGCGGCAATACGCCGCCTGGGTCGCAGCGCGGCCGGACTGGACCGAACGGCTGCGTCGGGCGTCGGACGCGCTGCCGGTTCTGCCCGCAGCGGGTGAGACCGGGCGGCTCCGCCGCCTGCACGGCCTGGCCGGTTGGCGGCTTCGGCTGGCGACTGACATCTGCGGAGGCGGCGTCGGTGGCACCCGTTTCGACAATCTGGTCGGCGACGGTTTTCTGCCGCTGCTGGCGGCAGAGTCCAGGGTGGATGCGGCCGGACTTTGGTGGCATTGGCTGGCCGGTGACCAGCCGGCGGCGCTGACCACGGTGCTCCGGATGTTGGGGGTCTTTGCCGGGCCGGCGCGGCCGGCGGCCCTTGGTCCGGTGCAAGGCCTGCTCGGGTGGTTGCTGGCGAACGGGGTGGACCCAACCGCCCGGGGTTGACCTGGGCGCGGTGGAGTCCGGGCGAATCTGTCCGGTCCAGGGACCAAGCCGGTCGGATCAAGCCGGTGTTACCAAGTTGCGACGGGGCCCCGGCATCCCGTGGGCGCGGGACTTGACAAGATTTTACCGCGGCGAATAGACTGACACTTCCACATCCAGTTCACTTTTCCTAAAGTGGGCCTTCGGCCCGCTTTTTTTTTCCCAATTTTACAACCACCACTATGAGCAGCGAAATCCTTTCCGTCTTGGAATACATGGAGAAAGAGAAGGGGATCAGTCGTGCCGACATGATCGCCGCGATTGTGAACGCCATCAAGACGGCGGCCCAGAAGGGCGTGAATTCGGGTCAGGAACTGAAGATTGAGATCAATCCCAAGAACGGGCAGATGCACGCTTGGGCGCTGCTCAAGATTGTCGATTCGATCAGCAACCCCAAGGTCGAGATTCCCCTCGAGAAGGCGCAGGCGATCCGCCCGGGCGCGCAACTGGGCGAGATGATTGAGCGCGAGATCGATCCCGCGACCCTGGGCCGCATCGCCGCGCAGACTGCCCGCCAGGCCGTCATGCAGAAGGTGCGCCAGTTTGAGAAGGACCGCATCTACGACGACTTCAAGGACATGGTGGGCAACATCGTGACCGGCACCGTCCGCCGCAAGGAACGCAACGACATCTACATCGATCTCGGCAAGGCGGAGGCGCTGCTCTCCGGCAAGGAGCAGGTTCCGGGCGAGGAGTATCAGCCCGGCGACCGCATCCGTTGCATTCTGCTCGCCATCGAAAGCACGCCGCGGGGCCCCGAAATCATGCTGAGCCGCGCCAGCCCGAAGTTCGTCCGCCGCCTGTTTGAGGTCGAGGTCGCCGAAATCGCCGACGGCACCGTCAAGATCGAGGCGTTTGCCCGCGAACCCGGCTACCGCACCAAGATCGCGGTGGTCAGCACCGATCCGCGCGTCGATCCCGTCGGCGCCTGTGTCGGCGCCCGGGGTGCGCGGGTGAAGACCATCGTGCGCGAGCTGAACGGCGAGAAGATCGACATCATCAATTACTTTGCCGACCCGCAGCAGATGGTGATCGAGGCGCTGAAGCCCGCGCTGCCGCGCGAAATCCAGATCGACGAGAAGACCCACCGCATCTTGGTCCGCGTGCTTGAGGAGGATCTCGCCATCGCCATCGGCCGCAAGGGGCAGAATGCCCGTCTCACCTCCCGCCTGATCGGCTGGCGCCTGGACATCGACGAGTTCAAGGCTGAGTCCAGCGATCCGCGCGAAGTGGCGCTGCAGGCCCTCGGCCGGACCTTCGGACTCGATCCCGCGATTGCCGCCCGCCTGGTGGCCATCGGCATCAATTCGCCGGCGGCCTTCGAGGGCGTGTCGGTCGAGGATCTCGTGGGCGGCGGTTTCACCGCCGAGGAAGCCGCGGACATCATTGCCCGCGTTGCCAAATAAACCTTTTCGCCCTCCCACCGCCCACCGACCGCATGAGCATTCGCATCCACAAACTGGCCGAGGAACTCGGTCTGGACAACAAAGAGATGATGGCGCTGCTCAAGGAGCGCAAAATCATCGCGGCGGATGTCAAGTCGGTGTCGAGCACGGTGGACAATATCAACGCCGGGGTGCTGCGGGATGAATTTGCCGCCAAACGTCCCGCCCAGGCTGCGGCCGTGCCTGTGTCGGCGCCCAAGGCGGCTCCGCTGGCCCCCGAGTCGCCCGAACCCGTGTCGGCTCCGCCCAAGGTGATGATCCCCGCCGGCGTCTTCGTCCGCTCCAAGCTCGACATCGATCGGGAGAAGGAGGCGATCAAGGCCGCCGCCGCCGCCAAGCTGACCCCGCCGGTCATGCCGCCGCCGCCCGTGGTGCGTCCCGTGAGCGCCCCGCCCGTGCCGCCGCGCCCGGCGCCTCCCGGACCCGCGCATGTCGGTTTTGTGCCGCGGCCGCATCCCCTGCCGCCGCCGGTCCGACCGGCGGCGCCGCCGGTGGTCTCTTCGCCCGTGCCGCCGCCGCCGATGCCGTCGGCTCCACGGCCGGTTCCCGCTGTCAGCAACGCCCCGAAGCCGCCCCCGGTAATTTCGGCCCCCAACACACCGGTCATGCCCGTCCAGCCGCCGGCGCAGACGGCCACCATCACGACTTCGGGCGACGTCAAGATTCTCCACCTCAAGCCGCCGATCATTGTCCGCGACTTCGCCCCGGCCCTGGGCATGAAACCGTTCATGCTCATCTCCGAGCTGATGGCCATGGGCATTTTCGCCGCCATGAACCAGACCGTCGAGGAGGCGATCGCCGTGAAGGTGGCCGAGAAGCACGGGTTTCTCCTCGAGATCAAGCACCGCGGCGAGGCCGCGCCCCAGCTTTCGCCCAAGGAGAAGGAGACGGAGAAACAGCGGAAGGCCGTGGACGACGAGGCGAAGAACCTTGCGCCCCGCCCGCCGATCGTCTGCATCCTCGGGCACGTCGACCACGGCAAAACCTCGCTGCTCGACGCCATCCGCAAGGCGAACGTCGCGGCCGGCGAGGCCGGCGGCATCACCCAGCATATCGGTGCCTACCAGGTCGAACACAACGGCCGCAAGATCACCTTCCTCGACACCCCCGGTCACGCCGCTTTCAACAAGATGCGCGCCCGCGGCGCGTCGCTGACCGACATTGCGGTGCTCGTCGTCGCCGCCGACGACGGCTTCATGCCGCAAACCGACGAGGCCCTCAAGTACATCCAGGCGGCCAAGGTCACGCTGATGGTTGCCGTCAACAAGATGGACGTGAAGGGTGCGAACATCGACCGCGTCAAGACGCAGATGCAGGAACGCAGCATCCCGGCCGAAGACTGGGGCGGCGAGACCGTCACGGTGCCGGTGTCGGCGATCAAGGGCACCGGGCTCGGGGACCTGCTCGACATGATTCTGCTCCAGGCCGAGGTGCTCGAGCTCAAGGCCAATCCGAAGACCGAGGCCACCGGGATCATCGTGGAGTCGCAGATCGACGTGGGCCGCGGCCCGCTCGCCACCGTCATTGTGCAGCGCGGCACGCTCAAGGTCGGGGATGCGCTTGTCTGCGGCCCGCACTGGTGCAAGGTGCGCGCGCTGTTCGACGACAAGGGGGCCAACATTAAGGAGGCTCCGCCGGCCGCACCCGTGCGGGTCATCGGCTGGTCCGGCACGCCGGAGAGCGGCGCCCTTTTCAAGGTGGTCAAGAACGCCCGCACCGCCGAGCAGCTGGCCGAGGAGGCCCAGCAGATCATCAAGCAGGACGCCGCCATCGTCCAAGCCGCCGAACCCCAGGGGGTGTCCGTCGAGCAGCTCTTCGCCAACATCGCCGCCACGCAGCAGAAGACCCTCAAGGTCATCGTCAAGACCGACGTCTTTGGCTCCGCCGAGGCGGTGCGCAATGTCCTCGAGGGCATCAAGAGCACCAAGGTCTCGCTCGAGATCGTCTCGACCGAGGTCGGCCTGATCAGCAAGAACGATGTACTCATGGCCGGTGCCTCCGGCGCAATCATCATCGGCTTCAACACCAAGCTGGAGAACGGCGTCACCCCGCTGGCCAAGCACCACCAGGTGCGGATCGAAACCTTCGGGATCATCTATGAGCTCGGCGACAAGGTCCGCGAGATGCTCGCCGATCTGCTCGATCCCGATCTCAAGGAGGTCAAGCTGGGCGCCGCCGAGGTGCGCGCCACCTTCCCGCAGGGCAAGGGCTTTGTCGCCGGCTGCCTTGTCACCGAAGGCAAGGTCACCCGCAACGCCCCTGCCCGGCTGCGCCGCGGCAAGCAGATCATCCACGAGGGCAAGGTCGCCACGCTCAAGCGCTTCAAGGACGACGCCAACGAGGTGCGCGCCGGCCTCGAGTGCGGTATCAAACTCGACGATTTCAACGCCTACGAAACGGGCGACATCATCGAGTGCCTCGAAATCCAGAAGGTCCGCGCCGCCCTCTGACCCGCCCCGATTCCGAGCCGATTGTTGGCGCCTGGCGGTCCGCCCGGCCGCCGAATCCAAAGTCCAAAATCGAGCGTCCAAATTCCGTTCCCATGTCCACCCGCACCCTTCGCGTCAATGAGCTCCTCCAGCGCGAGCTGAGCGGACTGTTGCGCCGCGAGTACCAGGTCGAGGCGACGGCGATCACCGTGATCGGCGTCGAGGTCACGCCCGACCTGGCCGAGGGCCGCGTGTTTGTCGCCGTCACCGGCGACGAGGCCCGGGCGGAAGACCGGCTGCGCTGGCTCCGGCGCCATGCCGCCGAGCTGCGCTTCGGCCTCGGCCGCCGGGTCGAGCTCCGACACATTCCCGTCCTGAGCTACGTGCTCGACACCGCCACCGCGCGCGGCAACCAGGTCCTTTCGGTGCTCGATGAAATCGCCCGGCAGGAAAAACCGGCGGCATCGGAACCGCCGCCCGCCACTCCCTGACATGGCATCCGTCTATCCCCAGTTTGCCGACAGCTTCACCCGCGTCCTCCGCGACGCCGGCGGGCGTCTGCTGGTCGTACTGGGTCATGCGCGGCCCGACGGCGACTGCATCGGTTCCCAGGTCGGACTTGCCCGGGTGCTGCGGGCGCTCGGGCACGAAGTAATCTGTGCCAATCCCGATCCGGTGCCGCGCCGCCTCCAGTTTCTGACCGGCGGCGAGGTTTTTCGGCGTTTTGACGATCTGCCCGCCACCGAACTCACCGCCATCTATGTTGATTGCGCGGACCGGGCGCGGGCCGGCGACCGGTTTGCCGCGCGCTTTCCCCGGCCGTTGGCGAATATCGACCATCACCTGTCCAACCCCGGCTATGGCGTGCACAACCTCGTGGATTCGGACTCTGCCGCCACCTGCGAGATCCTAGCCGGGCTATTTTTCGACCAGGGGCTGCCGGTTGATGCGGCGGCGGCCCAGGCCCTGTATGCCGGCATCGCCACCGACACCGGCCAGTTCCGTTTTCATTCCACGACCCGCCGGACGTTTCTGCTCACGGCCGAGCTGCTCGCGCGCGGGGCCGATCCGGCCGCCGCCAGCGCCGAGCTCTACGAACGCGAAACCCCCGGCAAGCTCCGGCTGCTGCAGCGCTTCCTCGCGTCGTTCCAATTCGAATGCGGCGGCCGGGTTTGCATCGGCGTGCTGCCCGCCGGAAGCTATGAGCAGACGGGAACGCAGCCGGAGGACATCGAGGGCATGGTCGACACCGCCCGCGGGGTTGAGGGCGTGGACATCGGCGTGCTCATTGAGGAACGGGTCGGCGGCATCAAGGCCAGCCTCCGCGCCAAAGATCCGTCTTTCCGTGTCGACCAAGTGGCGGCCCGGTTTGGTGGTGGCGGCCATGCCTGTGCCGCGGGGCTCAACGTCATCGGCGCCACCCCCGCCGGTTTCCGCACCGAGCTGGTTGCCGCGCTGGCTGCCCAGCTGGCGGCCGTGGATGCGGCCCAGCCCTCCTCCTGATGTCCGGCCCCGCCAAGGAACTTAACGGCGTCCTTCTGATCGACAAACCCGGCGCCCACACCTCCCACGACGTGGTGGCGCGCCTGCGCGGCATCCTGCACACACGCCGCGTCGGCCATGCCGGCACCCTCGATCCGATGGCCACCGGGCTGCTCGTCATGCTGGTCGGCAAGGCCACCAGCCTGTCGCAATACCTGATGAGCGTCGACAAGGAGTACACCGGGGTCATCCGGCTCGGCCAGTCCACCAACACCCAGGATGCCGAGGGCGAAGTTTTGGAAACCCGCCCGGTGCCGATGCTGACGGAGTCCGAGGTGCGCGCGGCGTTGCAGGGTTTTCTGGGGGACCAGTACCAGACGCCCCCGATGTTTTCCGCGGTCAAAATCAACGGCGTCCCCCTGTACAAGAGCGCCCGCAAGGGCGAGGAGGTGGCGCGGGAACCCCGGTTCATCCGCGTGATCGATTTCACCCTCACCAGCTGGGCGTCTCCGGACCTGGGTTTTGTCCTCCGCTGCACCAAGGGCACCTACGTCCGGACGCTGGCTCACGATCTCGGCAACCGCCTCGGTTGCGGGGCCCACCTGAAGGAACTGCGGCGCACGGTTTCAGGCGGCTTCAATGTGGCGGCGGCGGTCACGCTGGAGCAGTTGGAAAAAATGTCCGTGCCAGAGTTGGAAAAGGTGCTGATTCCCGCACTGGTCGCGCTGCCGCCGCCGGCCGCGGTGGGGGCGGATCCGGCGGGCAGCCCGCCCGCCCGCTGAAGTCCGGATTCAACCGGCTCTCACCCGAACCGTGCACCTGCCCGCTCAATTTGACTCGCTCGCCGCCGCCGGCGTGGCCTTGCCACCGGACCGGCCGCTGCATCTGGCGATCGGCATGTTCGATGGTGTCCATCTCGGCCACCGGGCGGTGATCGGCGCCGCTGTTGGCACGGCCCACCGCTGCGGCGAACTCGCGGGCGTGCTCACCTTCTGGCCGCATCCGAGCCGGTTGTTCAACCCACAGAATCCCACCCGTCAGATCATGCCGCCCGGTGTGAAAACCCGGGTGTTGCTGCAGCTGCAGACCGATGTGGTGATCACTCAGCCCTTTGACGCGGCGTTTGCCGGCATTGCGGCCGAGGAGTTCCTGCCGCTGCTCCGGAAACATTTTCCCGGTCTTGTCGCCATTTACGTCGGCGACAACTGGCGCTTTGGCCGGGGCCGGAGCGGAGATGTGGCGCTGCTCCAGGCTGAAGCCGCGCGTCACGGGCTCGCGGTGGTGAATTTGCCGCGACTGGACCGGGGCGGCGAACCGGTGAGCAGTTCGCGGATCCGCGCGTGCCTTGAGGCGGGTGAGATCGGCGAGGCCAACGCGATGCTCGGCGGCACGTACGTTTCCGAAGGCACGGTGGTCTCCGGCCGGCAGCTTGGCCGCACGCTCGGCTTTCCGACGTTGAACCTCGTCTGGGGGTCGGAGCTGGCACCGCGCTTCGGGGTCTACGCCATACGGGTGGCCGGACCGGGGATGTTCGCACCGCTGCCCGCGGTCGCGAATTTCGGTCTGCGCCCCACGGTGGAGCAGGCCGGGGTCCCGGTGCTCGAGGTGCACGTGCTCGCGGACTGCCCATTCGGATCCGGCGACGCGTTGACTGTCGAGTGGCTGAAGTTCCTGCGTCCCGAGCAGAAATTTGACGGAGTGGAAACGCTGCGGGCCCAGATTGCCCGGGATGTGGCGGCGGCCGGGACGATCCTGCGCGGTTGAGCCCCTGACATTTTTCCTTGCGCCCCGCCCCGGTGGTGGCGTTACTTCCCATCCGCAGATTTCCGGACCTTTAGCTCAGTTGGTTAGAGCGTTTCCTTGACATGGAAAAGGTCACAGGTTCGAGTCCTGTAAGGTCCACCATCTGCAACTGGTTGCAAGGCAATAGGTTCATGAATACCGGTTTAGTCGGGAGGGGCTGCGGCGACTCCTTCGCACCTTGGGAATGACGGGATGACTTATTTCGCCGGCACCATGTCCGGAGTGCCGATCAGCAACTTGTAATCAACCGACGGGTCGGGAGACTTGAGCATCGGTAGGTCAATCAGCACGGCGCTCGAATCGAGGATCGGCATCTTTGACACCCAACGCGGAGGAGCCGAGAATGTCCGGCCCGCCAAGGGAAGCTTGGAGCCGGTGCTGTTCGAGCCGAACCTGAACTCGCAAACGGTGAATTGAACGGATCGACAGTGCTGCCGCCGACCCGACTCAGCAACGGAACCGGACTGAGTGCGAATTCGCCGAGGAGTTCAGCCGGTGCTTCCCAACGCTGGGAGTCCGGGGGCAGACTGGTCGCAGCCCGGCCGTTCAAGCTGGCCAGATTCACCAGCTGGCCAGTCAGGGAAAGGGAGAGAGACGGCACCGGCAAGCCGGCTTTGGCGGTGAGGAACGATGCGCTATCAGCGGCCGTGGCGATCATCGGCACCAGGGCCAGTAGGAGGGTGGGGATCGCTTTCATGGAAGGGGTGGAGGCATGCCGGAGACCGGCGGTCCGGATTCGGGGCTCAGGACTTGTCCGCGGCGCCGCCGCTCCACTTGAGTTTGGCGCGCACGACGGCAAAATGGGAGTAGTCCAGCCGCTGCACGAGTTTAAGGCGCGGGCCGGCGATGGTGATCTCCACCGGGGCCTGCGGGTTGACGGGGAGATTGCGCTGGCCGTCGATCGCGACCATCAGCCGCGTGGCGGCGGAGCAGTTGTGCACCCGCAGTCGGATGTCCTGGCTGAAAATGATCGAACGGTTACTCAGGGTATGCGGGCAGATCGGCGTCATCGCGATGACCGCCGCCCCGGGATGGATCAGCGGTCCGCCGGCCGAGAGGTTGTAGGCGGTCGAGCCCGTGGGGGTCGACAGGATGAGGCCGTCGCAGGAGTAGTCGGTCACGAGTTCGTCCCCGGCGAACACCTCGAGGCGCACCAGGCTGGAGTTGACCTCGTGCTTGATCAGCACGTCGTTGAGGGCGAGATGCGGCTCGCCCGGCCCAATGGTGCAGGCGAGCATCGAGCGCGGCGTGAGCTGGTAGGCGCCGGCGAGCAGGCCCGCGAATTGCGCGCGGGCCTCGTCGGCCGAGAAGGTGGTGAGGAAGCCGAGGCTGCCGCAGTTGACGCCGATGACCGGGACGCCGGCCCGGGCGGCGGGACTGGCGACGCCCAGCAGCGTGCCGTCACCGCCGATGACGCAGCAGGCGTCCTGCGCGTCGAGATATCCGGCTGGGATCGAGGCGTGCGAGACCACCCGCACCGCGGCACCGGCGGAAGCCGCGGTGGCGGCGAGCGTCTGTGCCAGCGCGGATGCGCCGGCTTTCTGTTCGTTGACGACGAAGGCGAGGCGGCGGAGCGGCGGCATGGCAGGGGCGGTGCGGCTGGCTAGAGCTGCTTCACAAGCACCTTCGGATTGCGGCCGCTCTCCTCGTAGAGCTTGAGCCGGGCTTCGGGCAGCATGGACTTGTCCGCCTCCTCGTAGCCGAGCTTCGAGGTGAAGAACGCGTAGCTCTGGGTGGAGAGGGCGACGACGGTGGACGCGCCGCGTTCCTTGGCCATCATGCTGGCAAACTCGACCATCTTCCGGCCGATGCCGCGGCCCTGGAAAACGGGCATGACGTAGAGCGAGCCGATCTCAGCGAGCTGCGGCTTGTCGGGATAGAAGTAGAGCGTGACGCACGCGATGATGTTCTCGTCGATCTCGAAGACGTAGAACTGGTCGATGTTCTTTTCGATCGCCTGCTGGGTGCGGTGGATCAGCTCCTCGCGCTTCACCGCGCTGCGGGTGAGCTGGTGGAGGAAACGCACGTCACGTTTGGTCGCCTTGCGGATCTGCTGGTAATCGTTCGCGTAGATCAGCGAGCCGATGCCGTCGTTGGAGAAGATCTCGTTGAGCAGGCCGTCGAAGACCCGGCCGTCCACCAAATGCACGCGCGGCACGCCGGTCTCAATCGCGCGGACCGCGTGGAGTGCCTTGCTGCGGACGTTATCGGCGAGGCTGGCGGGCGCGTCCTTCAGCAGGGCCCGGAGGGCGTCGACGGAGATGTCGCGGCGAATCTCGCCGTCGATCTCGAGTCCGGCGGCGGGCGTGAGGAAGATGATCTTCGAGGCGGCGAGGGCCTCGGCAACCTCGGCGGCAAGCAGGTCGGAGTTGACCCGCAGCGAACGGCCGTCGGGACCGTAACCGATAGGCTGGAGGATGGGGAGGATGTCGGCGCCGATGAGGTGGAGCAGAAACTCCTTGTCCACGCGGTCGACCTTGCCGGTGTGCTGCTGATCCACGCCCTTGAGAATGCCGACGGGGAGCGCACGCACGGCATTGGTGATGGCGCATTTCAGGGAGTTCTGAGTGAGACCCTCGAGAATGAGGTGGGAAACCCGGGCGGAGGCGCGGATGGCGAGGTCGAGTGTGGCGGCGTCGGTCACGCCGGCCCCGTCGCTGTTGGTGATGGGAATGTTCCGGAGTTCGGAAAGTTCGTCCAGCTGCTGGCCGATACCGTGGACCAGGACGACCCGGATGCCGAGGCTGCGGAGCACGGCGATGTCGACCAGCAGATTGCTGAAATTCTCGTCGGCGACGATCGAACCGTCGAGCGCGAGCACGAAGATCTGGTCCTGAAACCGGGGGACGTATTTCAGGATGCCGCGCAGATCGGTGGGCTTGATCGTGGCGGTGGCGGCCGGCTGGGCCGGCTTGTCGGAACCTTGGCCGTTGCTCATGGAAGTGGGCGTTTGTCGGCGAACGGGCCGCGCGCGTCAATAGCGGCGAACGGCGGGGGCGGGAAGGTCGGTCGCAAAACGCGGCGAGGGCGCCGCGTCCCCACGTGGTCGGGTGCGCTCGCCCCGCCGGCATTTCCCAGCGCTTCAGGCTGGCGCGGGGGCGCGACGCGGGACGAAGAGCGCGAGGGCGATGAAGGCGAGCTGGCTGGCGACGAACGTGATCAGGCCGACGAAAGCGGCGCTGGTGAAACCATAGGAGTGCAGGCCGATGCCGAGCATATTGGTCCCGAACCAGCTCCAGCTGGTGACGATGTTGCCGAAGATGGTGAGCGCCATCAGGCCGCGCTGCTTCACCAGTCCGCCCCAGCGCGCGTGGAGGATGAGCGCGTTCCAGAGGACGATGATGAGCGCGCCGTTTTCCTTCGGATCCCAGCCCCAGAACCGGCCCCAGGACTGGTCGGCCCAGATGCCGCCGAGGACGGTGCCGACAAAGCTGAACAGCGTGGCGAAGCAGGTGATGCCATAGACCATGCGCGCGAGGGCGTCGGCTGTCGCCGGGTCGAGCGAGCGCGTACACGTGCCCCGCACCACATAGATGAGCGCCAGCATGCCGGCGAGGAAAGTCGAGGCATAGCCGATGGTGACAACGACGACATGGGTCGCGAGCCAGAAGTTGGAGTCGAGCACGGCCTGCATCATCTCCATGGTATCGTCGCCCGTGAGGGAGAGAAAATGCGCGATCAGCAGCGTGCCGAAGCCGATCAGGCCGCCGGCGACGGAACCGATCGCGTTGCGGTAAATCCGCTCAAGGACGAGGCAGAGTGCGACGGCGCCCCAGCCGATGAACAGCGCCGAGGAGTAGAGATTGGTCACTGGCGGCCGGCCCTCGAGCCACATGCGGACGGCGATGCCGGCGGTGGTCACCAGCCAGGCCAGGAGGAGGAGCCAGAAGGCCGACCGGCCCAGCGTGTCGGGCCAGCGGAGCCAAGATACCACCGCGAGAAGAAACGCCGTCACAAACAGCAGCATGCTGCTGTAGAACGGCGCCGCGGCGTTGAAGCGCGCCTCGGCGGCACTTTTGGCCATCGCGTCGGCAAAATGGGGGTCGTAGGTCTGGTGATACTTGCCGAGGAGATCGTTGAACTCCGCGGGCCGGCGCTGCCGCCAGGCGTGGGCAAGGCCGGCGTAAAGGAAGGCTCCGGGATCCGGTTCACCTATGGCGATGCCGCTGAGTAGCGCCTCGCCGGTGTTGTGCCAGGCGTCGGGATCATCCCCTGACGCGGGCGGGATGGCGCGCAACCAGGCATTTTGGGCGAGGGCCTCGAACTGGTGGGCGGCCGTGAGTGTAGCCTGGGCGGCGGCTTCGTCGTGCGGCTGATTGTTCTGTTGGGCCACGATCGCGGCGGAGCCGGCGGCCAGACCGTCCTGAAAGCGCAGGAGGTCTCCCAGGAAATCATCGCTGCCCGGGGGGACGAAGGAGTTTTGGAGCCGGTTGTAAAACTGGATGTGCTCCGCGAGCGCGATCACCGCCTGCTGGAAACTGGTCCGGAGTTTGGGCTCAACCGGGGCGGCTAGCTGGGCCTGCGCCTGCAGTTGGGTCAGATGAGGCGCGAGCTGGTTGTAGCTGAAACGCGAGCGCGTCGAGGGGATGAAGCCGACCACCGCCAGAATCCGCCGCGTGGTATCGGGATATTCAATCCGCGTGTCGGCCTCGCTGATGCCCAGCAACGCCAGCAGATCGGGGGAGTCGATGCGGAACGTCGGGTAGGTGTCCGCCTGGCGGGGGTGGAAGGCCATGTCGGCGAGCCATGCGGCGGGCGAACTGACCAGCGGCTCGCGGAGAAGCGGGTCGCCCACGCGCTGCCGGCCCTGGAGCGTGAGGAGGGCGTTGCGGGCGACGGAGTCGAGCGGCTCGACGCGGCCGTTGGCGAGCACGGGCAGCCGGCCGAAGCCGGTCAGGTCGAAATCCCCAGCGGGGGCGGGCGAACGGAGGGTCGAGGCCAGCCAGCCCGCGGCGAGCAGGAGAATCAGCAGGGGCAGAAATCGTTTCATGGCGCGGGGCGGCGGCGGAGAAAACCGGTGAGGGACTGGCCGAACTGGAGGACGAGGCCGAGGGCGACGAGCAGACAACTCACATAGGGCAGCCGCCAGCTTGGGTTGCTCACCACCTGGAGAATGGTGCCGGCGTCGTTCGGGGTGAACCCCGCCTGGTAGAACGTGAGGCCCGCATACCGGAGCGGGTTGTTCATGTAGATGTCGACCTCGCGGTCGTCGCGGCCGTCGGCGGATTGCAGCCGGACGCGGCTGGAGTAATTCCGCGGGATGTCGGTGCCGGGGTAGACGTCGTGGGTGAACTTGAGCAGGGTGAGTGTGAAGGGGCGGTAGGTGCGCGCAAAACGGAGCGTGAGGCGCCAGGAGTGGCCCTCGTAGTCGAACGGCTGCGCAATGAACCGGTCCTGACTGTCGGCGATCATCGCCGAGACCAGCCAGGTGCCCAGCGATTTGCCGCCCGGTCCGGCGAGCTCGACGTAGGCGGCCGGCAGGTTGACGGTTTTCTCCTTGTAGGTGAGCGGCACCGGGGTGGCTTCATATTCCAGCCCGGCGCCGGTGGTGCCGGCCGGAGCGGGGCTGCCGGCGGTGCGTTTCACCAGGACGGCGTTGGGGAAATAGGCGTGGGGAATGACCTGAAAGGGCAGCTTCGGATGCTGGATGGTCCGGCCGGCGGCGAGGGCGGTGTCGGGGATGGCGACGACGTCGTCCCACTGCGGATCCGTCGCGTCGATGATGGCGAGTTCGCAATGCTGGTCGGTTTCGCCGTAGTTCTTGGTCTCGCCCGTGGCGATGGTCATCTGGGATTCCTGCTGCCAGAGGCCGGAGAGGAGTTCACCGACGAGCAGGAGGATGACGCCGAGATGCGCGAGCTGGATCCCGAGCTTGCGCGCCGTCAGCTTGAAGCGGCAGAGGTGCGCGGCGACCAGATTGACAAAGAGCAGCCCGCCGAGGAAATAGCCGCCGGGATACAGCGGCACCGGGAGGCCGTTCAAGTGTCCCAGCACGATGAAGGTATGGAAAAACTGCTGTTGGACGCCCAGCACGCCGATGTCGACCTGCGCCAGCGTGGCCCAGAAGATGAGGATGATCGAGAGCGCGAGCAGCGCGACCGTGAGCCGCAGCGACACGAAAAACTGGACGAAGGACTGCCAGAGTGCAGGCATGCGGAACAGCCGGCTAGGCCGTTGGGCTCGCCCGACCCGGGGCGAGGGTGGGGTGGAAGCGGGAAGACAGACAGGACGATGACATGGAAGCGGGGCAATCTCGACAGTTTCGGCGCGGAGGCAATCCTAACTGGCGCCGCCGGAAAATATGCCGGAAGGTTGCACGGGTCTTGAGCTGGCGCTCCAGTTGCCCCACGCTGCCCGGATGCAAATCACCCCCATGGGAGACAGCTCCATGCTGGTAGAGGTCGGACCGGTCGCCGACGAAGCCACCCTTGAACGGGTCCTGGGAGTGGCGCGGGCACTGGCGTCGGCCCTGCTGCCAGGGGTCACCGACATTGTGCCGTCATTCAACACCGTGACGGTGCACTACGATCCGGTGGCGATCCCGGCTGGCGCGGGTTCCCCCGTTGCACGGGTGGCCGAATGGCTGCGGCTGACCGCGACCGCCGCCAAACCGATCGCGGGCGTCCCGGGCCGCGAAGTGGTGGTGCCGGTCTGCTACGGTGGGGAATTTGGTCCGGATCTGACCGCGGTGGCGCGCCGGGCGGGGCTGGATGAGGCGGAGGTCATCCGCGTGCACAGCAGTGTGCGCTACCGGGTGGCGGCGGTCGGCTTTGCGCCGGGCTTCCCCTATCTGCTGGGGCTGCCGGCCCGACTGCACATGCCGCGCCGGGCCAACCCGCGGGTGAGCGTGCCGATGGGCAGCGTCGGCATCGGCGGCTCGCAGACGGGAGTCTATCCCTTTGCCACCCCCGGCGGCTGGCAGCTGATCGGACGCACGCCGCTGCGTTTCTTCCGGCCGGAGTCCCGGCTCCCCTCGTTGCTGTATCCGGGGGACTATCTGCGCTTCAAGCCGATCGCCGCCAGTGAATGGACCGAGGGCCCGCCCGTCGAGGCTCCCGGACCTAGTCCGACCAAACCCTCCGGACTGAGCAAATGGACGCGCCTGATTCCCGGGCGGGCCGCCCGCGCTCCGGCCAAGGCCGCACCTGTGGCGGACGCGCCGGTGACGGTGACCGAACCACCGCCGCAGGGGTTGATCGAAATCCTGCGGGTCGGAGGTCTGACCACGGTGCAGGATCTGGGGCGCACGGGCTGGCAGCGGGTGGGCGTGACCCCGGGCGGGGCGATGGACCGGCAGGCGGCGCGGGTGGCCAACTTGTTGCTCGGAAATCCGGAAAACTCGCCGCTGCTGGAGAGCGCGTTGACGGGCCCGGAACTCTGTTTCCATGCCGAGACCTGGATTGCGGTGACGGGCGCGGTGGTGGAAGGGGTGGCGGGCTGGCGCCCGTTGCGGATGGCGGCAGGCACACGGCTCTCGCTTGGCAAGGTGACCCGCGGGGCGCATCTCTATGTCGCCGTGGCCGGCGGAATCGCGGTGCCGCCGATGCTCGGTGGATCGGGGACGCTCTTGCGGGCGGAATTTGGCGGCTTTCAGGGGCGGGCGTTGCGGACCGGCGACCGCCTCGGGGTGG
Organism: uncultured Opitutia bacterium; assembly: GCA_903873805.1. Taxonomy (GTDB): domain Bacteria; phylum Verrucomicrobiota; class Verrucomicrobiia; order Opitutales; family Opitutaceae; genus CAIQQB01. Next base: position 35,610 of record CAIQQB010000132.1, read on the forward strand.
GGCCGTCGACGGTGGCGTTGGACCGGTCGCGCGGCGACTGGGCGGCCGCCTGGGAATTCTGGACCGCGCACGGCAGCGAGGCGAAGGTCAGGTTTGTGCGCGGGCGCAGCTGGCCCGCGTTCGATGAGCTGGCGCGTACGGCGTTCACGACGACCGCGTGGCGCATCGGCCCGCAGTCGGACCGGATGGGGTTGCGGCTGGCCGGGCCAGTGCTGACGGCTGCGCTCCCCGGCGAACTGATTTCCTCCGGAGTGACCTTCGGAGCGGTGCAGGTGCCACCGAACGGCCAGCCCATCGTGCTGATGGCGGACCGCCAGACCCTGGGGGGCTATCCCAAAATCGCCCACGTGATCTCGGTCGATCTGCCCCTGCTGGCACAGGCGCGGCCCGGTGACACTGTCAGGTTCACCGAGATCCCGGTGGCCGAAGCGCAGGTCTGTGCCGCTGAGCTGGAAAAGTCCCTCGCCCTGCTGCGGCTGGGCGTGGCGGCCAAGCTAAAGGGATGAGCGGACAAGGCGACGGCCGGGCGAGAGTACGAAACACACCAACGACACGAAAGTGATTACCCCTCAATCTTACCCGCGAATCACGCTAAGGACCGCGACGCGGAAGCCAGGCAATCCAGACCGGTCGGAGGCATTGGCGGGTCTGAAGTTTGATTGGCCGCTAGATGGATCCGTTTTGGGCTTGCATCCCATTCGCGCCATTCGCGTGATTCGCGGGCAATGTTTCTGGCCGGATTTGACCTGCCAATGCAGTACCTCGACCTGAACTGCGATCTCGGGGAAGGCGGGGCGCAGGACGCGGAACTGATGCCGCTCGTCTCCTCGGCGAACATCGCCTGCGGGGCGCACGCGGGCGATGTGGCGACGATGCGGGCGACGGTCGCGCTCGCGCAACGGCACGGGGTGGCGGTGGGCGCGCATCCGGGATTTGCCGACCGGGAACATTTCGGGAGACGCGAGTTGCGGCTCACCGCGACGGAGCTCATCCGCCTCGTGCGCGGACAGATCGAAGCGCTCCAGGCGCTGGGGCCTGTGCGACACGTGAAACCGCACGGCGGCCTCTACAATCTGGCGGCGCGGGATGCCGACACCGCCCGGGCGGTGGCCGTCGCGGTGCGGGAGGCAGATCCTTCGCTGGTGCTATTCGGCCTTGCGGGCGGCGAACTGCTGCGGGCCGGACGGGCGTTGGGATTGCGCGTCGTCAGCGAAGTCTTTGCCGACCGTGCCTATCAGCCTGACGGAACGCTGGCACCGCGCGGCATGCCGGGTGCGTTGCTCGGCGTGGACCTGGCGGTGGCGCAGGTGCTGGGAATCGTACGTACGGGTGCGGTTCGAACGACCGACGGCAGCCTAGTGCCGGTGCAGGCCGACACGGTCTGCGTGCACGGCGACGGCCCGGAGGCGGTGGAACTCGCGCGGGCGTTGCGCGAGACGCTCAGGCGGGCGGGGGTGACCCTGCGGGCTTTTTCGGGGTGAACACAATCAGCGCCACGCCCGCCACCAGCACGAAAACCGAGTAGAACGTTCCGCGGCTCAGACCGAGAATGAGGGTGACGTCCTGATCGGGCTCGCGAAAGACCTCGCCGATGATCCGCACCAGCGCGTAGCCGGCGAGAAATTCGCCACCCAGCTGGCCGGGCTGGCGTTGCATCACATCCGTGCGCCAGAAACGCCATTGCATCCAGGCCAGGAGGAGCGCGCCTTCCAGCCCGGCCTCGTAGAGCTGCGAGGGATGGCGCGGCAGGATCTGGTCCACGGGGGTGCCGGGTGGGGCGCTGAGGGGAAAGATCACCGCCCAGGGCACGGTGGACGGTTTGCCCCAGAGCTCACCGTTGATGAAATTGGCCAGCCGGCCGAGCAGCAGCCCGAGCGGCACCACTGACACGATGAGATCGCCGAGCTGGAGAAACGGGATGCGGCGGCGGCGGGCGAACCAGGCGACCATCACAATCACCCCCACGAAGCCGCCGTGCGAAGCCATCCCGCCTTCCCAGACCCGGAGCAGGCTGAGTGGGTCGGAGGGAATTTTCCGCCAGCCGTCGTAAAGCAGAAAGGACCCGAGACGTCCCCCCACGAGTACGCCAAGGACGACCATGAAGATAAAATCATCGATGGCTTCCCCCTGCAGCGGCGAGCGGCCGGCGCGGGCGGCGGCGCGAAGGAGCAGCCAGCCCCCGACAAAGGCCAGCACATAGGCGAGGCCGTAGTACCGGATGCCGAGGTTGCCGGAAAAGTGGATGAGAAACGGGTCGAGGTGGTGGACCCAGTAGGCGGGCGGAGGATTCAATTTTGGAATTTGGATTTTGGAATTTGGAAAGAGGAGACCCAATCGGAACCGGCTTTCGTGGCAACTGGTTCGGGCAGCATCCGGTCAAGCCGTTCCACCCGCCTCAGGTGGCCGGCGGCGTGAAGGGGGTGGTGGGTGGAGCGGCCTCGCCGGGCCGTTTGGGCCGGACCTGTTTCTGCTGCCGGGCGCGGGCCAGCTCGCGCATGTCGACGGCCAGATCGTCCTTCTCGAAAATCTCGAGCCCGAGCAGGTGTTCCATGACGTCCTCCATGGTGACGACGCCGGCGACGGAGCCAAACTCGTCAACCGCCACGAGCAGTTGCTGGTGGGTCTTGAGGAAGACCTGGAGGGCGTTGGCGGCCGTGACGGTCTCCGGCACGAAATGAATTTCCTGCATGAGCTTCTCGACCAGCTCGAAGTCCTGGTCGTTGGCCTTGGCCTTGAGCAGGTCGCGGCGGCGCACCAGGCCGACGATGTCATCGAGGTTCCGTCCGAAAACGGGAATGCGGGCGAAGGGAATGTTCGGGTGCTCGTGAAACACCTCCCCGACGGTGGCGTTGCGGCGCAGGGCGGTGACGACCGTGCGCGGGGTCATGATTTCCCCCACGCGGACGTCGTCGAGCGACAACGCGTTGGCGATGATGTTGGACTCGCTCCGGCTGAGCGTGCCCTCTTGGGCGCCGCGGGCCGCGAGCAGAATGATTTCCTGGTCGGAACGATGGGTGCTGACAGGCTGGCCGATGATGAGGCGGACGGCGAGCCGGCAGAAGTAGGTGATGGGGGTGAGCAGCCGGCAGAGCGACCAGAGCGGATAGACGACGTGCGGCTGGAGGCGGCGGCGGTAGACCACGCCAATGTTCTTCGGAAGTACCTCGGCGCCGACAAGCAGCGCGGCCCCGAACAGCACGGTAAAGACCACCAGACCCCGTTCGCCGAAAAGGTGGACGCCCACGGCGCCGATGATCACCGAGCCGACGCCGTTCACGATGGTGTTGAGCGTGAGGATGGCCGAGATGGTCTCGTCGAGGTTGGTCTTGAGCCGCTCCAGGGTGGCGCCGCGGCGCGGGCGGGATTTCTTGAGGGCCTCGATTTCGGCCACGGTCGTGCTCAGAATGAGCGCCTCGAAGAGCGAGCAGGTGAAGGAACCGGCGAGGGTGAGGACGATGATGGCGGCAAGCCAGGGCATGGGGCGAGTTTACGCCTTGCGGGCCGTTTACGAATCAAAAACGCAGCCGCGGCGGCGCTTCCGGGGTCGGGCGGCCACCTTTCCCATCTGATGGCGCCGGCACGCACCGAAGGGACTTGCGCGCCGGGCACGCGCCCTTCGTAGTTTGAGGTTCATGACCAGCGCCCTCCAACGCACTCCGTTGCGCGACTTCCACGCCACCCACGGCGGCCGCCTCGTCGACTTCGCCGGCTGGGAAATGCCGGTGCAATACCGCTCCATCCTGGAGGAGCACCGGGCGGTGCGCCGCGCCGCCGGGCTGTTTGACGTGAGCCACATGGGCGAGGTCGACGTCCGCGGACCTGATGCCGCCAGGTTTCTCAATCGCCTGGTGACGAATGACGTTTCGAAACTATATCCCGGGCGCGTGCTCTACTCGCCGATGTGCCTGCCGGACGGTGGGGTGGTCGACGATCTGCTCGTCTACATGCGCGGGACTGATGATTATTTTCTCTGCATCAACGCCGGCAACATCGCCAAGGATCTGGCCTGGATCCACCAGCAGGCCGTCGGGTTTGCCGTCACGGTGACGGACCGTTCGGCCGATTATGCCTTGCTGGCCGTGCAGGGCCCGCGGGCGGCTGCCATCGTTCAGTCGCTCACCGGCGCCAAGCTCGGTCTGGTAAAATACTACCATTTCACCGAAGGCACCGTGGCGGGCGTCAACTGTCTGATCAGCCGCACCGGCTACACCGGCGAGGACGGTTTTGAGCTCTATCACGCGGCGGGGGATGCGGTGGGTCTGGCGGAGGCCCTGGTGGCCGCCGGCGCGCCGCACGGGCTGGAACTCGTCGGACTCGGCGCCCGCGACAGCCTGCGGCTGGAAGCCGGTTACCCGCTCTACGGCCATGAACTGAGCGCCACGATTTCGCCCCTGACGGCCGGTCTCGGCTGGACGGTGAAGCTCGACAAGGCCGGCGGCTTCATCAGCGATGAAGCGCTACGGGCCGAAAAGCTGCACGGCGGGGCGCAGCGGGTGGTGTTTTTCAAGACCGGCGATCGCCGCATTGTGCGCGCCGACACCCCGGTGCTCGGCGCCGGGGGCGCCACCGTCGGCCGTGTGCTGTCCGGCACGCTGTCCCCGATGCTCAACGAGGCCATCGGATCCGCCCTGGTGACGGCGGCGGCGGCCGCGAGTCCGCTGGCGGTGGACATTCGCGGGACCCAGCTCGCTTTGCATCTCGTCAAACCCCCGTTTGTCGAACTAAAGAAAGCCTGACGTTTTCACTTTTTCCCGAGCCCTCCCTTTTCCACACCATGAGCAGCGTCCCCTCCGAACTCCGCTACGCCAAGTCCCACGAATGGGTCAAGCCGGCCGCCGACGGCTCCGTGCTGGTCGGCATCACCGACTATGCCCAGGGCAGTCTGGGTGACATCACTTACGTGCAATTGCCGAAAGTCGGCGCCAACCTCGCGGCGGGCCAGGTCTTCGGCGTGGTCGAGTCGGTCAAGGCCGCCTCCGATCTCTATGCCCCGGTCGCCGGCACGGTCCTCGAGGTCAACGGCGCCCTCGATAGCGCCCCTGAGACGGTCAACGGTTCACCCTATGAATCCGGCTGGATGCTTAAGCTCCGGCCCGCCGATCCCGCTGCCGTCGCCAGGCTGCTCGACGCCACGGCCTACGGTCAGCTGCTCGGTTGAGCGGAAACTTGCCCCTGGGCCTGACTAGTGTCGTTGCCGAAACTACTGAGGCTCGCAGATTGGCCTGACGTGGCTGGTGCCTCACTTCCCGCCGCGCCCGCGGCGGGCTGCATCGGAAATGTAGCCCTGCGCGTGAGCGCAGGGAGTTTGGTTTTCGTCAGGCTGACGTGCGAGCCTCAGTAAGGCGTCGCAGCCGGATGATCCCCGGATGGGGCGCCGGGCGCCGGCTCCGTCTTGGCGGGCACGGTTTCGGGTAGGTGCAGTTCACGCACCCAAATGTTGCGGAAAGCCACGGGGCTGCGGTGATCTTGGAGCAGCAATGGCAGTTTCGCCGGATGGGCTTCGTAGGGCGGAAGGGTGGAGCGGTTGAAAGTCGGACCGTTGGGCGTGGGGCCGGTCAGCACGACATCGTGCTGCACCAGCACGCCGTTGTGGAATGCCGTGAGACGAGCGGGCCGGAGGAGCGCGCCGTCCGGGGCGAAGCGGGGTGCAACAAAAACGACGTCATAGGTCTGCCACTCGCCGGGCGGCCGTGAAGCGTTTACCAGCGGCGCATGTTCCTTGTAAACGGCGGCGTTCTGCCCGTTCACGTAGGTGGGATTGCCGACCGAATCGAGAATCTGCAGCTCGTAAAGGCCCATGAAAAAAACCCCGCTGTTGCCGCGGCTCTGGCCGGAGCCAGATACCACCGCCGGCTCGCGGAACTCAAGGTGAAGCTGCACGTCGCCAAATGACTGCTTGGTGCGCTGGTCGCTCGGCGTGGGCTGGGGGACGACCACCATCGCGCCATCCTCGATTTTCCAGCCGGGTGCGCCCGTCCGCGCGGGCTCCCACGCGTCGAGATTCCGGCCGTCGAAAAGCACGATGGCATCGGACGGGATACCGGTCGCTGGTGCGCTGACGACCGGCGGTTCGGGCGACCAGACCTCGGTCGCCGCGGAGGGCGGCGGCGCGGCGGCAAATGAAGGCGCGGTTCCTGTCACGATTGCCAGCAGAACAAACAGGGTGGGGCGGGGTGAGGTGGGGCGCATCGCGCAACACAAAAGACCCCGTCCGGATGGTCAAGAGGGAGACAGCGTTTCAGCTGGTGGACGGGTAGCGAAAGGGCACCTGTCCTGCCGGCGGTTCAGTCCTTCAGCACCATGAAATCGAAGAGTGAATAGCCGGTGACGGGAGCCGGCGGCGTGGGAGCAGGAGCGGCGCCGGGAACTCCCGCCGCCGCACCTCTCCGGCCTCGGCCGCCGCCCAGCAGCGGGGCGCGCTCGGTGGCATTCATCCGCACATACCGGGCGCTGGTGGTTTTGAATTTCTCATCGGTGACGCTGCAGGATGATCCCTGCGCCGTGCTGAAAAGATCGGTCCAAGCCGTGCCGTCAGTCGAGATTTGGACCTTGAAGGACTTGGCCGCGTTCGTGCCCCACTTCAGGATGACGCGGTTGATGTCCGTCGCTTTTCCAAGGTCGACCATGAGCCATTGGGCGTCGGCGGGGCCGCTGTTCCAGCGGGTGTTGATATAGTCCTGATAGGTCTTGGGTGCGGTGGCATGGCTGGCGACATTCGTGCCGTCGTCGGAGGATGCGGTGGCGGTCTTGCCGGCGGCGAGATTGCGGGCGGGATCGAACTTTCGCCAGGTCCCCGCGGCGAGGTTCAGGTCCCAGTCCTGCTGGTAATTCACCGTGGGGACATCGCCGTCGAATTCCACCGGCAGCCAGATGTAGTCGCCGTTTCTGCCCTTCGGGAGGTCCTTGGTCCAGCGATCGCCGGCAAACATGTAGAGCGTTCCCTGCGTGCCCTGGAAGGGGTAGACAAAATCCACCTGCGAGTCCCAGGAATTGTTGGAGCCGGGCGTCGAGAGCGGCTTGGCGGGCGACCACGGGCCGGCCAGATCGGTGGCGGTGTAATAGCTCGTGCCGGAGGACTGGATGCCGGCGGTGCGCGAGGTGCCGTAATAGTAGATGCCGTTGCGCTTGAAAATATGGGGCGCTTCGCGGCTGCGGATGTCCCAGAGGTAAATCCGCTTGTCCAGCGTCAGGTAGTCGTCGGACATCCGGTAGATGCCGTGCTGGGCGTTGGTCCCGACCGCCCAGGAAACATACGCGATATAGGCCTTGCCGTCGGTGTCCTTGAAGACGGACATGTCGCCCATGCGGGCGTTGTCGACCAGCGTCTGGCTGAGGAACGTGAACGGCCCCTCCGGCTTTTCGGACGTGGCAATGCCGAGAAACGCGCCATTGCCGTCGTACTTGAGGAACATGACGTATTTCTTCGTCAGGTCGTTGTAGAGAACGTCGATGCGGTTGGCGTCCACATCCTGACGGAGGATCACGCCCCGGTTGGTCCAGTGGACAAGATCGGTGGATGAATAGCAGTACTGCTCAAAAAACCCGCGCGGGTTGCCGCCGTACCAATAAAAGACGCCGTCAAACTGGCAGAGACACCCGCTGCGGGTGAGGATTCGCGCGCCCACCTGATCGGTCCAGTAGAAGTCGTTATGAAAGGTCTGGAAGCCGTCCGGCACCGCGGTCGCAGCGAGTCTGGCTGCGGGGATCGCCGGTGCGGTCTGCGTCTGCGCAGTGGAACTCAAGATGGCGGTAGCACCAAAGACTAGAAGGGCGGGGATATGACGGGGGTTCATGGGGAAAAGGGGCTGTAATTGCCGCTTCGTCCATGGTCGCCCGCCAAATCAGACGGACCTGAACCAAGCGTGAACGCAGTTACAGAATCAGATCCGGCGGGACGTTGCTGAGGGCTTCCTCGATGGTGGTGAGGCCCATTTTTACTTTGAGAATGCTGTCCTGGTGGAGGGTTTTCATACCGTTCTTCATCGCGATGCGCTTAAGCTGCGCGACCTCGACCTCCTTGTTGATGCCTTCCGTCAGCTCCTCGCTGTTGATCATCAGCTCGTGGATGCCGACGCGGCCTTTGTAGCCGGTGCCACCGCAGGTCGGGCAGCCCTGAGGGTTGGCCTTGAAGATCGGGCCGCTCCATCCGATCGCCTTTTCCATGATCTCTTTCTCGCGTCCCTTGGGCTCGACCGGCTGCTTGCAATTCTTGCAGACGCGGCGGAGCAGGCGCTGCGCACACACGCAGACAAGCGAGGCGGAGATGTTGAACGGCTCAACGCCCATCTCGCCGATGCGGGCCACCGTGGAGGGTGCGTCGTTGGTGTGGAGCGTGGAGACCAGCAAATGGCCGGTGAGGGCCGCCTCGACGGCGATGCCGGCGGTCTCCTCGTCGCGGATTTCACCGACGAGAATGATGTCGGGATCCATGCGGAGGTAGCAGCGCAGGGCGCGGGCGAAAGTGAGGCCGATGGCGCGGCTCATCTGCATCTGGTTGATGCCCGCGAGCGTGTATTCGATGGGATCCTCGGCGGTCTGGATGTTGACGTCGGGCGTGTTCACCTCGCCGAGCGCGGAGTAGAGCGTCATCGACTTGCCGGAGCCGGTGGGGCCGCAGTGCAGGATCATGCCATAGGGCTGGCGGATGCACTCGCGATAGCGGGCGAGGTTTTCGTCGGAGAAGCCGAACGCGGGCAGGGGCAGGGTGGACTTCGTTTTGTCCAGAATACGCATGACCACCTTCTCGCCGTCCTTCATCGGGCCGGTGGCGACGCGCAGATCGATGTCGATGTTCTTCTTGGTGTATTTCTTGAAGACAATGCGGCCGTCCTGCGGCAGACGCCGCTCGGCGATGTCGAGGTTGCACATGATCTTCAGGCGCGTAACCATGGCGTTGGTGACCTGCTTGGGGAGGCGGAGCTTCTCCACGCAGAGACCGTCGATGCGGTAGCGGATGAGGAGATCCTTTTCCATCGGCTCGATGTGGATGTCCGACGCGCCGCAGACGTAGGCGTCCTCGATGATGCGGTTGGTGAGCTGGATGATGGGGGCGGAGTCCTCGCTCTCGAGGTCGCTGGCGGTGAGCTCGCCGCCGCCGCCGTCGGCGGTGTAGGCGGTGCTGATGACATCGGCGACCTTGGTGATGTCGACATCCTCGTTGCTGCCGGTCTTGGCCTCGGTCTTGAAGATCTTTTTGATCAGCGCCTCGATGAGGGTGGCGGGCGCGACGCTGATCTCCTCGATGACGAGCTCGGTGGCCTGTTGGAAGGCCTCGCGCTTGGCGAAGTCGAGCGGGTTGGTCATCAGCACTGCGACCGAATTGGGTGAGAGCCGCTTGTGGGGGAAGATGCCCTCGCGGCGGATGATGGCGTCGCCGATGGATTCGGGGAGCTTTTCGTCGAGCTCGATGTCCTCGATCTTGGAAACGAGCGGATGATCCGTGAGTTTCGCGACAAACTTGGCGGTGTCCTCGGCGCTGAGCTGGAACTTGGGGTCCTGCATGCGCTGGATCAGCGTGGAGGAATATTCGGCGACCTCCTGGAGCAACTTGAGGTCGTTCTCGGTAAACTCGCTGTTGGTGCCGGAGGCGGGCTCCTTGTTGAGCACCTGGATGGCGCCGACGACGACGTTGGTCTTGAGCGGGACCGTGAGCATCGAGAAGACCTCGAAGCCGGTCGTCTGCGCCATCGACGTCATGAACGGGACCTGCGTCTGCGAGTTGCGGAAGAAGACCGGGTTGCCCTCGGCGACGACCTTGCCGACGATGCCCTTGCCGATGGGGAGCTTGACCTGGAGAAGCTTGGCGGCGGTGTCCTTGAACTTGGCCTCCTTGGCCTTGTCCGCGCCCCAGAGTGTGGGTGAATAGTAGATGTGGCGGAAAGTGATGTCGTTGCCCTCGACGAGATAGAGGGTCATCGACTGGGCCTGCAGGGCCTCGACCACCTTGGACGACGTGAGCTCAATGACCGAAGCCATGTCCTCCCGGCTGGGAGCCGGCTTCGAGATGATCTTGATCAGCAGCGAACGACGGAGGGTATTGGCGATGGTGGCCGTGGACATGAGGGTGGCGCGAAAGTCGGGTAAGGAGAGGGATTGCCATGACGCTGGCGGCGTCGCAATGACAATCAGAGGCGGAATCGTATTCCTGCAACCATGTGGCAAACCTTCAAGGCGTGGATGAAGCGGCTGGTCCCGGTTGGCGGGGCCGGGCGGGAGGCTGATGATGCCGGGGCTGAGGGCGAGCGGCTGGCGGCGGAGTTTCTGCGGCGCGAACTGGGCTTCAAGATCATCACCCGCAACTGGCGGAGCCCGCGTGACCGGCGCGACGAGCTCGACCTGGTGTGCCGGGACGGCGAGGTGCTGGTGTTGGTGGAGGTGAAGAGTCGGTCGGCCGAGGCGCTGGTGCCGGGCTACTACGCGGTGAACCGGCGCAAGAAGGCCGCCCTGCGCCGGGCCGGCACCGCCTATCTGCGTGCGCTGCACCCGGCACCCGCGAGCTTCCGGCTGGATGTGGTGGAGATTGGCACGCACGAAGGTCGCGCGCCCGAGATCCGGCACTTTGCCAACGTGGAGCTGTTTGCGAAGCACTGGCGTCCGTGAGGGCGGGGCGGGGTGGGGTGATCCATGGGGACGCGACGCCCTCGTCGCGTTTTCCGAGCCCCGCACTGCGACAGGGCGTTACAGCTCCATGCAATCTCGTGGGGTGAGGGCCCCCTGCCTACATCAGCGTGCCAGCCGCATTAGCCTTGCTACCGGGTGCCTGCCTTCGCCAAAACCTCCCCGGCATGGCTGAAACTGAACGGCATCCTTTTCTGCAGGGCCTGAGCAAGCACCGCGGTGCACCGCCGACCGTCGTCGTCATCTTCGGCGCGTCCGGCGACCTGACGGCCCGCAAGCTCATTCCCGCGATCTACAATCTCGGCTTCGACGGCCTCCTGCCGGCGGACTTCTTCCTTGTCGGCTACGGGCGCAAGCCGATCGCCGACGATGATTTTCGGAAGGACGCCGCAGCCGCCATCACGGAGTTTTCCCGGCGTTCGCTCGATCCGGCCGTCTGGGGCCGACTCGAGCCCAACACCAGCTATATCAGCGGTGGTTACGACGAAAAGGCGGCGTTCGACCGCCTCGCTCTGCACCTGGCCGACATTGAGAAGAAGATCGGCCGCGAATTGCAGCCGCTGTTCTACATCTCGACGCCGCCGAATGTCTTCGCCCCCATCCTCGTCAATCTCGGGGCGAGCGGCCTCGCAGCCAAATACCTCGGCCAGCCGCACCACGCGAAGGTGATCATCGAAAAACCCTTCGGTCGGGACCTCGATTCCGCCCGCGCGCTCAACGCCACCATCCGCTCGGTGCTCGAGGAGCACCAAGTATATCGCATCGACCACTATCTCGGCAAGGAGACCGTGCAGGACCTGCTGGTACAGCGCTTCGCCAACTCCATCTTCGAGCCGCTCTGGAACCGCGACTTCATCGACTCCGTCCAGATCACCGTGGCGGAGGAGGTCGGCGTCGGTTCGCGCGGCGGTTACTACGAGCAGAGCGGTTGCCTGCGGGACATGATCCAGAACCACACCATGCAGCTCCTCGCCCTCACGGCGATGGAGCCGCCGGGTTCGCTCGATGCCGAGTCAGTGCGCGATGAAAAGGTCAAGGTGCTCAAGGCCATCCAGCCGCTCACCATCGGCCCGGCGGGCGAAGTCATCCGCGCGCAATACGCCGCCGGTTTGATGGCGGGCAAGCAGGTGCCGGGCTACCGCGAGGAAGAGGGCATCGCCGCTCAGTCCGGGACCGAAACCTACGCGGCGCTCCGGCTCTCGATCAACAACTGGCGCTGGCAGGGCGTGCCGTTCTATCTCCGCTCCGGCAAGCGCATGGCCCGGCGCGTGTCTGAAATTGCGATCAATTTCCGCCGTCCGCCCGGGACGCTCTTCGCCGACGAAAGCGCGCGCTTCGACCTCGCGGCCAACACGCTTTCGTTCCAGATCCAGCCCGACGAGGGCCTCAGCCTCATCCTCAACACCAAGATCCCCGGCCTCGAGACCCGGACGCAGCCGGTGAAAATGAGCTTCCGTTACGCGGCCACGTTCGGCTCCAACACCGCCGAGGCCTACGAGCGCCTCGTGCTCGATGCGATGATCGGCGATGGGACGCTGTTCATCCGCGGCGACGAAGCCGAAGCCTCGTGGAAACTCTACACCCCCGTCCTCGACTACTGGCGGAGCGTCGGCCGCACCGGCATGGACACCTATGCCGCGGGCTCCTGGGGGCCGCCCGGGGCTGACGCGCTGCTGGCCAGCCGCGGCCACTGCTGGCGGCAGCCGTGACCATGCCCGCCATCTTTGACGCCCTGCCCGGATACGAAGTCCCCGTCGGGGGGATCGCGAAGGGGCTCGAACAAATGTGGGCCGACACTTCGGCGGCCGGACGCGAAGCCCCGGCGGCGGAGGATGGCAAGGCGACCCAGGTCAACCTCGTTCTTCACCTTGGGCTCAACACGACGGTTCCGGATGCGGAGGAGCAGTTCCAGGTCGCCCGGCGATTTTCGCAGCGCTACCCGAGCCGGGTCGTGGTCCTGTGCCCACAGGAGGACGCCACCGGCGCGGCCGGGATGCGGGCGAAGGTCTACGGCGAGTGCTTCCTCGGCAAATCCAAGGCGGATAAACGCTGCGTCGAGTTTGTGATGCTCAGCTACCCGCGCGCGGTGCGCGAGCATCTGGAGAACCAGGTTTCCATCTGCCTGTCGACTGACCTCCCGCTCTACTACTGGCCGCATCGCTTCTCCTCGACGGCGCACCTGGCCGATTACCGCTACCTGCTCACGCGCGCCAACCGCATCCTGATCGACAGTGCGGTGGCGCCGCCGGGCGCGATGACCTTTGCCTGGCCGCGTCCGGCCGCCGTGCGGGATCTCGTCCTGGCCCGGCTCCTGCCGGTGCGCCAGTCCCTTGGGCAGTTCCTCAGCCGTTATGCGATGGATGTGCTCAGCGCCGGACTGCAATCGGTCACACTCACCCACGCGCCCGCGCTCGCTCCCGAAGGGGCCGTTCTCCTCGCCTGGCTGCAGGAACGGCTCACGCAGTGCGGGGAGCAAGGGGCGACGTTCACGGCGGCTCCCCTGGCGGCGGGGGCGGCGGGATCGTTTGCCCTCAGCTTCAACTATGAGGGGATCAAGTTTTTCCGCTGGTCGGGCGATCTCGCCACGCACCTAGCCCAGTTTGAGGCGGATTTCGGCACGGCGCGGACCACGCTGCCGTCCTCCGTGGCCCTGCTGGTGCCGGAGGCGGCGCTGAGCGAAGCGATGTTTTTCTGAAAATTGTGTGGCGAAGCGGCCGCGTCGCGTTTGCTTGTCGCGGATGACCGAACGCTCCACTCCCTGCGGCCAGCTCCTCGTTGGGCCCCAGGAACTCCTCTTCGCCCGGGCCGCGACGCTGCTCGTGGACCTGCACGCCGCCGCCGCGCGACCGCCTGTCTGCGCCCTGAGCGGCGGCGGAACGCCCCAGGCCTGGTTTCGCTGGTGCCTCGCGCAGCAGGCGCTGCCGGCACGGCTGACGGGCACGACCCATTTCACCGTCAGTGACGAACGCCACGTTCCGCTGGCCAGCGACCAGAGCAATTTCGGCAACGCCACCCGGGGTCTGCTCGATCCGCTCGCGGTGCCCGCCGCGTTCCGGCATGCTTGGCCGGTCGCCCTGACGCCGGCCGCGGCGGCGGCCGCCTACGGTGCGGCGATGGAGATCCTGACCGGACCGGGTCGGGCTTATGACCTTTGTTTCCTCGGTCTGGGCGAGGATGCGCATACGGCTTCGCTGTTCCCCGGCAGTCGGCTGCTGACGGAGCCATCAGGCGACTTTTTCACCGCGATCGACGTGCCCGGCAAAGGCGGGCGCCTCACGATCACCCCCGCCGGTCTCCGTTCCTGCAGTCTTATCGTGGTGCTCGTGTTGGGAGCAGGCAAAGCGGAGGCGCTGCAGCGCGTGCTGCTCGGGCCGGCCGATGTGCGGCAGACGCCCGCGCAGATCCTGAAAGACTGCGCCGACCGGGTCATCTGGCTGGTGGACGAGCCGGCGGCGGCCAAGCTCTGATGGCACCCCGTCGGTTTAGGGTGGGCAGACGCGCCTCCGGCCCCAAGCATCGGACCTGTTGAACGCATGATCTATTTCGACGTCACCAAGACCGGCCGGGCCGGACACGCCTCGGGGCTGAACCGGGTGAGTGCGCGGTTGCGCGAGGAACTGGGCGCCGCGGCGCGGCCGATCGAATGGCACACACGGCGGCGGGAATTCCGGCAACTACCGGCGGGCCGGCCAGTGGTGTGGCGGACCGGGGATTGGTTCTTCACCGGGGAGTTGTTCAGTGAAACGGAACGGCCGGGAATTGGGGCGTGGCTGCAGACGCGCCCGTGCCGGCTCGCGGCGCTTTTTCACGATGCGATTCCGCTGCGTTTTCCGGACATCACCTGGCCGCAGAGCGTCGCGCGGCATCCAGGGTACCTGTCGTTGCTGGCGGATTTCGACCGGGTGTTGGCGGTGTCGGACGAGAGCGAAAAGGAGCTCGCTGCATTCTGGCGCTGGCAGGGCCGGACTGAGCGCGCCAAGACCGGCCGGCTGCACCTCGGGGCGGATTTCAACCGCCACCCCCGGCGACGCAGCACAACTCCGCCGCCGGAACCTGCGCTGCTCTGTGTGGGCATTCTGGAGCCCAGGAAGAACCAGCTGTTTCTGCTCGAAGTCTGCGAGGCACTGTGGGCGGCAGGCGCGCATTTCACCCTGCATCTGGCGGGGCGGGTGAACCCGCATTTTGGCGCGTCAGTGGTGGCGCGGGTGAAGTCCCTGCGCCGGACGGGCCGGGCGGTGCGGCATCATGAGGGCGTCGGCGACGCGGCGCTGGCCCAGCTCTACGCCTCGGCCCGGGCAACCGTTTTCCCGACCATTGCTGAAGGCTGCGGGCTGCCACTGCTCGAGTCGCTCTGGCAAGGCGTGCCGTGCGTATGCAGCGACCTGCCGGTGCTGCGTGAAAACGCCGACGGCGGCGGCTGCGTGTCGGTGGCGGTGAACGATGCGGCGGCATGGTCGGGCGCGCTGCGACGTGTGCTCACTGACGACGCGGCCTGGCGGACGCTGGCGGACCAAGCCGCCTCCCGCCCGTTGCCGACCTGGGCGGAATCCGCCCGGGCGCTGCAGGCGGCATTGGTGTGACCGGACTCATGCTGCCGTGGGAGGCGGGCATCGATTGCATGACGCGGGATCACGGCGAACCCAGTGCGTTGGGGTCAACGCGCTCCACCCCTAAGCGCGGGTCTGTTCGCCGATGGAGCAGATCCCTTCCGGAATTTCAAAATGGTCCGGTCTTTCGCCAGCCAACGCAGGCCGGACCATCCAGCGTCCCAAGGCTTGGATTCCGCTTTAGGACTTCTTCACTGCGTAGGCCATGGCCTCGGCGATCTGCTCGAGTTGCTCGTCGGTGTGGCTGGCGGAGATGGCCGTGCGGATGAGGTCCTTGCCCGTGGGCACGGCGGGCGCGATGGACATCACGGTGAAGACGCCTTTTTCGAGGAGTGCCTGCCAGAAATAATAGACGCGTTCCTTTGAGCCGAGCACGATGGGGACCGCGGGTGTCTCGCTGCCCCACGTATCGAGTCCCAGCGATTTAAGCATGGCGGTGTATTTGCGCGTGTTGCTCCAGAGGCGTTCGAGGTGCTCCGGTTCGGACTGCAGGACCGCGAGGGCGGCCCCGGCGGCGGCGGCCTGGCTCGGGCTGAGGGCGGCACTGAAGATCGTCTGCTTGGAATGGGTGCGCAGGTATTCGATCAGGTCGCGGCTGCCGGCGACAAAGCCGCCGGTGCTCGCGAGCGACTTCGAAAGGCTGCCGCAGACGATATCGATCTGGTCGTTGAGCCCGAAATGATCCGCCGTGCCCCGCCCGCCGCGGCCGAGGACGCCGAAACCGTGCGCATCATCGAGCACGGTGAAGCAGCCGTGTTCCTGCGCCACCGCCATGATCTCCGGCAGGCGGGCGATGTGACCCTCCATCGAATAGACGCCCTCGAGCACCAGGAGCTTGGGCGCCGCCGCCGGAGCGTGACTGGCAACGGTGCGGAGATCGTCGGGGTTGTTGTGCGAGAAGCGTTCGACATCAGCGGTCGACAGCCGGATGCCGTCCCAGAGACAGGAGTGGATGTTTTTGTCCGCCAGGATGATGTCGCCCTTCTGCGCGAAGGCGCCGATGCCGGAGAGACAGGACAGGTAGCCGGCGGCATGCACGTGGCAGGCCTCGCGGCCGAGAAAGGCGGCGAGCTGTTCCTCCAGCTGGTGGTGATACGCCCGGGAGCCGTTCGAGATGCGGGCGCCGGTCGGGCTGGTGCCCCATTCGAGGAGCGCGGCGCGGGCGGCCTCGATGACCTTGGGGTGAAACGAGAGTCCCAGGTAGTCGTTGCTCGCGAGCATGATCATGTCCCGGCCCTTCAGCCGGACGCGGGGGCCGGTCTGTGCCTCCATCGCATGATAGTACGGCGCGTATTTCAGCCGCAGCTTGGTGGCGGTGTCGGCCCGGCAGCGCTCGCGGATGAGACGGGTGGTCGTGGAAAAGAGGGAAAACGCCATGGCGGTCGGGTAGCGGGGCGGATTTTGCCGCGGATGGCAAAGCCAGATTTCAGGGCCCGCCCTTGCGCCGGTAGTCACCGCGACTGAAAAACTTTTCCAGCCACACATACATGCAGATGAAGAAATACCGGCTGCCCATCTCCTTGATCTTGAGCTTGGCGACGCCGTGGCGGCGGTTCTGCCAGCTGATCGGCACGACGGTCCAGGAGTAGCCGCGCACGATCGCCTTCAGCGGCAGTTCGACGGTCAGGTTGAAGTGCGGCGCGATCAGCGGCCGGCAGCCGTCGATCACCGTGCGTCGGTAGGCTTTGAAGGCGTTGGTCGTGTCGTTGAGCGGAATGGCAAACATCACCTTGATGAACAGATTGGCCATCCGGTTGACGAAAAGCTTCACCCGGGGGTAGTCTGTCACGCGGCCACCCTTGATGAACCGGCTGCCGAAAACGCACTCCCAGCCGTCATCCTGAAGCAGCCGCCAGTAGCGCACCGCGTCGGTGGGGGAGTCCGAGGCGTCCGCCATCATGATCACCACGGCGTCGCCGCGGCTGTGGTTGAGGCCGCGAACGATGGCGCGGCCGAAGCCGTTCAGGCCGGTGTTCTGCACCGGATTGAGCGCGGGGATTTCCCGCTGCAGCTCCTGCAGCACAGCCCAGGTGCGGTCCTTGCTGCCGTCGTCGACCACGACGAGTTCGTGGGGAATTCCCTCCCGGTTGAACGTCGTGTGCAGGTCGCGCAGGGTGCCGGGCAGCGACTCCTCCTCGTCGCGCGCGGGGATCACCACGGAGTACAGCTGCAAAGGCGGGGTGGACGGCGGAGGCATGGGGCCCGTCACAGCGGTGCGGAGACGTCGAGCCACTCCGGATGGGCGTCGGCCTGCGCCGCGATTTCGCCGAGGATTTCCGTCACCGGGGTCTGCGGGCGCCAGGCCCAGATTTGCGTGGCGCGGGCGTGGTCGAGCACGACCCAGGGCAGGTCGAAGGCGCGCGGCGCGGGGTCGGCGGCGACCGGATGCGGGCCGAACCGCTCGGCGCACCAGTCGCTCAGTTGCCGCAGAGAGCGGGCGGAAGCCGCGCCACCGCTGACATTGACGAGCCGGTCGGCCGGGGCGACCGCCGGAGCGGCAAACTGCGCGGTCAGCAATGGCATGAGGTCGCGCGGGTGCAGGCAGTCGCGCACCTGGTGGCCGTGGCCGCCGAAGCCGATGTAGCGGAGCGGACGGCGTTGACGCCACATGTGGAGCCAGTAGGCAAAGATGCCCTGGTCGGGCCGGCCGAACTGGCCCGCGCCGGCCAGCACCCCGCAGCGGTTGATGAAGACGGGGAAATTGAACGTGGCGCCGTATTCGAGGGCGAGCGCCTCGCTGGCGAGCTTGGTCGAGCCGTAGAGCGAGACGGGGGCCTGGGTGGAGAAATCCTCCGTGATGCCGGCGGCGGACAGCCCGGGCGGGAGCTTGGCGCCGGGCGACGGGACGAAGGCGTCATCGACGGCGGCAACCGGCAACGCGGCGAGTGGCGGGATGGAATAGACCCGGCTGGTTGACAGCAGGGTGAAGCCGGCGCGGTGGCGCTTGCAGTATTCGAGCAGATTGACCGTGCCGCCGAGATTGTGCTCAACCAGCTGCCGCGAACTGGTCTGGCCGTCCACGCCCGCCAGCACGCTGGGATTGGCGGCGGCGTCGATCACCCAGTCGGCGGCCGGCAGCGGCTCCAGGTCGCTGGCGGCGCGGAGGTCGGCGTGATACAGGCGGACGCCGAGCCGCTTGAGCTCCGCCCGGTTGGTCTCGCTGCCCGGGCGGATGAAATTGTCGAAGCCGCTGAGCTCGTGTCCCGCGCCGCTACGCGCCAACTCCCGGGCCAGGGCGCCGCCGACGAAACCGCAGACACCGGAGATCAGGATTTTCATGGGGTGAAGGGCGGGGTGGGCGGAGTCAGGCTTGGGCGGGACGCGAACGCCAGGCGGCGACGATCTGCCGGATGGTCTCCTCGAGGCTCACGGAGATGTCCCAGCTCGGGTAATGCGCCCGCATTTTGCGCAAATCGGAGTAGTAGCAGATATGGTCGCCGGCGCGGTTTTGGTCGACGTAGGTGTGGATCTGTTTGCGGCCGGAGAACCTCTCCGTGATTTGAAACGCCTCGAGGATGGAGCAGGAGTTGTCCTTGCCGCCGCCGAGGTTGTAGACTTCTCCCGCGCGCGGGGCGGCGACGAAGGCGGCCATGAAGCGGGCAACATCGAGCGAGTGGATGTTGTCGCGCACCTGCTTGCCCTTGTAGCCGAAGACGCGGTATTCGCGGCCCTCGAGGTTGCACTTCACGAGGTAGCTGAGGAAACCGTGCAGCTCGACGCCCGTGTGGTTGGGGCCGGTTAGACAGCCGCCGCGCAGCGCGCAGGTGGGCAGGCCGAAGTAGCGGCCGTACTCCTGCACCATCACGTCGGCCGCAACCTTGCTGGCGCCGAAGAGCGAGTGTTTGGACTGGTCGATGGTGAACGTCTCCGCGATGCCGTGGGCGTAGGCGGGGTCGGCGTAGTCCCAGCGAGTCGCGAGCTCCGTGAGCGCAATGCGGTTGGGCGCATCGCCATAGACCTTGTTTGTGCTCATGTGGACAAACGGCGCCTCCGGGGCGGCCTGGCGCGCCGCCTCCAGCAGGTTGAGCGTGCCGACGGCATTGGTGTCAAAGTCGTCAAACGGGATCGCGGCCGCGCGGTCGTGGGACGGCTGGGCGGCGGTGTGGATGATGGCGGCGGGCCGGAGCTCCCGCACGAGGGCGAGCACCCCGGCGCGGTCGCGGATGTCGAGCTCGTGGTGGGCGAAACCGGGCAGCTCGCGTGCGAGCCGCTGCTGGTTCCAGCGGGTGTCCCCGGTCGGGCCGAAGAAGACGGCGCGCTGGTTGTTGTCGACGCCATGGACGGTGTAGCCGAGCTCGCGGGCGAAATGGAGACAGACCTCGGAGCCGATGAGGCCGGAGGAGCCGGTGACGAGTAGAATTTTGGCCATGGCGGGAGCCCCTGTTGTGCCGAAGAAGGCTGGTGGGTGTCGAGACTGCAGTCTGCGCTGCCCAGGGGAGGTCTTGGATTGGCGGCAGCTTAGAGCAGGCGGCGGCGAACATTGCCCTACATTGGCTTTGGCCGGGTTCGGCGCCCCCATGTATTGGGATGGCCATCCCTCAATCCCCGGGGTCAGCGACCCCGGCTACAGTTGTCGGGCCAATCCAATCCAATCCAATCCAATCCAATCCCCCCGGCCTACAGCTGCACGGGCAGGCCGAGTTCGATGATCTGCGAAGGCGGGATGCGGTAATAGTCCTTCGCCGGGCGGGCGTTCCGGGTGAGCAGTCCGTAGAGGCGCTTTTCCCATTCCCACATCTTGGCGCTGCCGCCGGTGATGATCATCTCCCGGTTGAAGAAATAGATCGCCGCCTGCAGGTTCACCGGCACCTTGCTCTCCTTGATTTTCGCCATGATCAGTCCGACATCGGGTGACTGCATGTAGCCGTAGCGGGCGACCGCGCGCCAGACACCCTCGCCAATCATGCGCAGGACGAGCTGCTCGGTTTCGTGCACGGTCGGCACTTCCTCGGTCAGGATGCTCAGCAGCACGACAGTCTTGTGCAGACAGCGGTTGGCCTTGACCTGGTGGAGCAGGGCGATGGGCGTGCCCTTGGGCGAGCCGGCCATGAACACCGCGGTGCCCTCGACTCGCACGATGTGCTTGCTGCCGGCGATGTTCATCAGCTCGGACTCCGTGATGCTGTTGCTGTAAATGCGGTGAAACACCTCGTCGCGCCCGAGTTTCCAGGTATGCATCACCGCGAGCACGGCGGCGCCGATGGCGAGCGGAAACCAGCCGCCGTCGGTGAGCTTGTCGGTGTTGGAAAGAAAGAACGCGAGGTCGGCCAACAGGAACACGCAGCAGAGCGGTCCCGCCTGCCAGATCGACCAGCTCCAGTTCCGCCGCGTGACCAGGTAGAAGGCGGCCGTCGTGATGGCCATGGTGCCGGTCACGGCGATGCCATAGGCCGACGCGAGACGGTCGCTGGAGCCGAAGGCGGCGACGGTGAGGATGGCGCCGATGGCGAGCAGCGCATTGACGAAGGGCACGTAGATCTGCCCGGAGTGCTCGGCGTTGGTGTAATTGACTTTCAGGCGCGGGAAATAGCCGAGCTGGATGGCTTGCCGCGTGAGCGAGTAGGCCCCCGAGATGAGGGCTTGGCTGGCGATGATCGCGGCGACGATCGAAAGTCCCGTGAGCACCGCGCGGCCGAGTCCCGCCGGAGCCATGGCAAAGAAGGGATTATCATCCGAACCGGGGTGGGAGAGCAGAAACGCACCCTGGCCAAAGTAATTCAGCACCAGCCCGGGAAAGGCCGCGCCATACCAGGCGATGGTGATGAAGCGCCGGCCGAAATGGCCCATGTCGGCGTAAAGTGCCTCCGCGCCAGTGATGGCCAGCACGACCGAGCCGAGCAACGTGGCGATCTGCCCCGGCCGGTGGGCCAGCAACCGGAGTCCGCAGAAAGGATTGAGGGCCTGCAGCACTCCCGGATACGTAAAGATATACCAGGCGCCGAGGACCCCGAGGGTGGCGAACCACACCAACATCACCGGACCGAAGACGCCGCCGATCTGCTTGGTTCCCCGCTTCTGGAACCAGAACAGCCCCGCCAGAATCACGCAGGCCAACAGGGTGATCTGCCCCTGAGTGAAGTCAGGGCTGATCTGCTTGAACCCCTCCGCCGCGCCGAGCACGGAGATGGCGGGCGTGATGATGCCGTCGCCGTAGAGCAGCGCGGCGCCGACCAGGATCATGATGACCGCAGGATCCAATCCCCGGGGGGCGGAGGTCCGCTCCGCCCGCTTGGCATGGATCAGCGCCAGCAGCGCAAAGATGCCACCCTCGCCGTGGTTGTCGGCCTTGGTGATGAAGAACAGGTATTTCACGCTCACCACCAGCACCAGCGACCAGAAGATGAGCGACAGCACGCCGAGCACGCCCTCGGTCCGGGTGACCCCGTCCGGCAGATGGGTCATGCACTCCCGCATGGTGTAAAGCGGGCTGGTGCCGATGTCGCCGAAGACGACGCCGAGCGCTCCCAGGCAAAGGGCGGCCTTGGCGGCGGATTTCATATCCCCGGTGGAATGGGTACTCATGCAGGAAGGGGGTACATTTGTGATGTGCAGCCCCACTCCAAGCAGTTTTGCGGCCAACCGCGAAATCTGCTTGCTTTGGGGCGGCGGCAAGGCTCGGCGGAAGACGGAGTCCCGTCGCTTCCGCGGCGGGTTACATGGTTCCAGCGATCTTAACTTTCTGCCGGGACACCGGCCATGGGTAGTGTCTCAGGTTGCGCTTTGCCGCCGTAGGTCGGGCTTCACGCCTGACGTGTCGGGGATAAACCCCGACCTACAGTTCGCAAACTGAGCCAGTATGCATCCCAGCCGTTTCTCGACAAACCTCATCCAATATCTAGCTTCAGATGCCATGAGCCTCCCCACCTGGCAGCCCGTCAAGACCTACTCCGATATCCTTTACCACAAGTCTGACGGCATCGCGCGCATCACCATCAACCGCCCCGCCAAGCGCAACGCCTTCCGGCCCGAAACGGTCGCGCAGCTCATCGAGGCGTTTGCCGACGCCCGCGAGGACCAGTCGATCGGCGTCGTGCTCCTCACGGGCGCGGGCCCGCACACGGACGGCAAATACGCTTTCTGCGCCGGTGGTGACCAGGCGGTGCGCGGCAAAGCCGGTTATGTGGGGGGCGACGGGGTGCCGCGACTCAACGTCCTCGATTTGCAGAAGCTCATCCGCTCCATGCCCAAGGTCGTCATCGCGCTCGTCGCCGGTTACGCCATCGGCGGCGGCCACGTTCTGCACCTGGTCTGCGACCTCACGCTGGCGGCAGACAACGCGATTTTCGGGCAGGTCGGGCCGCGCATGGGCAGCTTTGACGGCGGCTTTGGTTCAAGCTATCTCGCCCGCATCGTGGGCCAGAAGAAGGCGCGCGAAATCTGGTTTCTCTGCCGGCAGTACGGCGCAAAGGAGGCGCTCGACATGGGACTCGTAAACGCGGTCGTGCCCGTGGCCGAACTGGAGGCCGAGGGCGTGAAATGGGCACGGGAGATTCTCGGTCACAGCCCGCTGGCGATCCGCTGCCTCAAGTCCGCCTTCAACGCCGATGTCGACGGCCAGTCGGGCCTGCAGGAGCTGGCGGGCAACGCGACTTTGCTTTACTACATGAGCGAGGAGGCAAAGGAATTCCACTCTGCCCAGCGCGAAAAACGGAAGCCGAACGCCCGCAAGTTCCCCTGGCTGCCGTGAGCGGGTGCCGGAGTGATCGGTCCGGACAATCTCGCGCGGGTTCGAATCAAACCCAGCAGTGTTGAAGCAGGAAGCCAGGAAGCCCGGAAATAGCGGTCCTTTTCTCTCAATGTAGGCGGGGTGCCTTCATCCCGCGATTTGGGTCTCCCCTGATGTTGGTACTTTCAAGATTTTAACCACGGAGACACAGAGTTCACTGAGGACGATCCGAAGTTGCAGCGGCATCCTGCTCATGGATGCCCGCCCAATCCGTCGAACGAGGACGAAAGAGAAAGATAAAGAGGAATGAGAAAGATTTAACCCTCTTTCCCCTGTGCTCTGACAGCTGCCCTTTCTGACTCTGTGACCTCTGTGTCTCCGTGGTTCACCGATTCACAACCTGCTTCGTCACTCCGGAGTTTTCGTAAGCCGCGGCTCAGGTTGCGGGCGGCAGGAAGTAGCGGATGCGTTTGTTTACATCCGTGTTGATCGAATGGTAGGGCTGGGTGAGGTTGCCGGCGGAGAAGAGTTTCTGCCGGGTGTGCTCCATGTCGTCGTTGCCAATCGCGTCGGTGAAAATCGGCAGCAGGTAGTCGATGCCGAGTTTGGACGGACGCATCCGCTGCGCGTCATACAGCGCGGGGTGCATGAAGCGGGCGTGGATCAGGCCCCAGCGGTCGCGGAAGCGGTTCGCATCGTAGCCTTCGACGTGGAAGCCCTTCGCGGCGTTGTACTGCAGGATGGAAACGGCGTTGTTGCGGCCCTCGACCAGCATTTCGACGGCCTTGGCGCCGAGTTGCGCGGCATAGAACCGGTCGAAGAGGATCGGCCGGCCGCCGCGCTGGGTGTGCCCGACTTTGCGGGTGAAGATCGCCTCGCGCGCCGTCTCGCCGCGGCGGTAGTTTTGAAAATACTTGTCGCCGATCATCTGGATCAGCTTCGAGCGCAGGGCCTCGGAGGCGCCGCTCAGGACGACGTTGCCCGCCGGGTCGGACGTCTTGGTCTCCGCGCCGAGCTCGCGGCCCTGCTCGTCCACGATGCCCTCGCCGCAGACGATGACGACGTTCTTCTGCAAATCGTAGATTTGCTTCACGCGCTCGACGAGGTTTTCCAGGTCGAGCGGATGCTCGGGTATGAGGATGATGTCGGGCTGGCCGTAGGCGGAGCCGAGCGCGATGTAGCCGGAGTGGCGGCCCATCACCTCAATGATGGCGATGCGGCGGTGGCTCTCGGCGGTGGTGCGGAGGCGCTCGACACCCTGGGCGGACACAAACACGGCGGTGGCGTAGCCGGGGGTGGCGTAGTTGATGATCTGGTCGAGATCGAAAGCCACATTGGAGGGTGTGTGCTTGTAACGGTGCCCGGCTTTGATGGACGGGTCGGTCACGCGCAGCCACTCGTTGGGTTCGCTCGGGTAGTTCAGGCCGAGGTCGTTGTCGATGGTCTTGGGCGCGAGGACGACGGGCAGGCGTTCGGCGAGTGGCTGGAGGCCGTTGAGCGTGCCGTCGCCGCCGATGCAGATGAGCCCCTCGATGCCGAGCTGCGAAAGGCGGTGGGCGACCAGATCGAGGTCGGCCTTCTTGTCGGGATCTACAAAATCGCGCGACGAACCGATGAGCGTGCCGCCCTTGGCGGGGTCGAGCTCGGGGATCTCCTGGTAGAGTGGATTGAGGTGGACGTGCGGGACGCGCGGGTTGAAGAGGCTGTTGAACCCCTTGATCAGGCCGATGATCTCGACCCGGAGCTGGTTGGCGCGGACGACGGCGCCGTGGATGGTCGCATTGAGGGCGGGCGTGTCGCCGCCTGCGGTGAGGATGCCGATGCGTTTCATGCCGGAGTTACCCGGCAATAGCTGACTTCATGCCAGTCGAGGATTTACGGCGCGGTTTTTTCCGGGGAGGGCGGCGGCGAGCACCGTTCCGACGGATCTTTGCCAATGCCTGAGCAAAGCAGGGCCGGTCTGTGAACGGCCTCCGACATGGCCGGTTAGAGACCGGCCAGACTTTCAGACCCGTCAAGCCAGGGTATTGGGGTCAATGCGCTCCACCTCGACAGAGGCGCCCGGATCAGGGGGGCGCCGGTTGGGCGGGAGTGGCGGCGGGCGGCGGGGGTACGTAAACCGTGGCGAGCTGGCGCAGGATCGGTTCGAGGGCGGCGTAATAGTCGGCGTCGGACATGTTGGGCTTACCGGCCTTGAGCTGTTCGAGCTGGTTTTCGCACTGGTCGCGGAGCTGGAACTGGGCGGCCGTCATGGTGCGTTCGGCGTCGGACACCTTGAGGGTGATGAGCCGGGCGCGGGCGCCGTCAGCCACGACGCCGTTGGCCGGGTGCTTGGTGAGCCGGGTGCCGGCAAACCATTCGGCGGGGGTGCCGCGTTTGTCTCCGTTGTCGTCGATCATGGCGTGCTCGCTGGCCATGCGGCCGTTTTCCTTGTAAAACGTCTGGGTCTGTTGGGACGCGGTGACAAAGGCCTCGAGCAGCGAAATCTGCCCGTCCTGGTCGAGGTCGCTGGCGGGATCGGTGAGGGCGGCGGCGAAGCGCTCGCCAAAGCGGCAGTAGTTGATCTCCCGGCTGTTCTGAGTGGCGGTGATGATGACGCGGTTCGGACCGGACAATGCGGCGAGGAACGGTTCGCTGGCGGAGCCGCCGTGGATGAAGATGACCGGGCGGGTGACAGGCTTCAGCCACGCGGCGAGCTCGGCCGGGGTGACGTCGGGACCGCGGAGGTTCATCCGGGCCTCGCGGCCGTCAAACGTACCATGACCGACATAGGCGATCCAGACCGGCGGACCGGAAACGGGGTCGAGTTTGGCGATCCAGGCCTGGAGTTGGTCGTGGTCGGTGGGGATCTTGTCGCCCTCGGGTGCGAGGCCCAGGACGGTGCAGGTGGCACCGGCCTGCTGGCAGGCGGTCTCCCAGTTTTTGGCGGCGGCGGCGAAGCCCTGGGTGTAGGTCTCGTCGCCGGGAGCACCGATGATGACGCAAACCTCATGGGAGGGAGGCAGGGCGGAGGTGGAAGCAGTGGGGGCGGTGGCAGGAGTTTCGGCGGCGCGAAGGGGGAGGGCGAGGGCGAGGAGGGCGGCGAGAAATTGGAGTAGCGCAGAGCCTGGTCTGCGGTGGTGAACCAAGTTTGCCGCAGTTTGGCTGTAGCCGGGGTCGCCGACCCCGGAGGTTGAGGATTGGATGCCCAAGGAACCGGGGGCAGCGACCCCCGCTACAGTGTACGGAAACAAACCCGGTGTCTTTAGTTTCATGGCAGGCCCCTCCAGCGGCGCCAGGCCCATTCGGAGAGGAAACAGGCGAGCACCGCGAGAAACACCCAGCTTTGGTGCCAGAGCGGTTCGGAGGAGGTTTCGGAGATCGGTGCCGCACGTTTCGGCAGCAGCGTGGCGAGGTCATTGAGCTGCGACCAGGCGATCACCTGGCCGCCGGTGCGGCGGGCGAGTTCTTCCATCAGCGGGCGGTTGGGCGCGAGCGAACGGAATTCGTCGGCGGCCGGATCGTTGACCCAACCGGCTTGGGCGCGGCCAACGAACTGCCCGGATTTGTCCAAGACCTCGACATCGGCGAGATAGGCGCCGGCCTCGCGGGGCGCGAACGTGGCTTCAAACCGGCCGGGAATGTCGGCCACGGACTCAGCCGGAAGAGTGACCTGGGTGAAGGCGGGGGCGGTGGATTTCGGCGCCGGGTCGGCGATCTGGCCGACAGTGTCAGCGACAGCAGATTTGGGCGCGGCCTTCGGGGCTTCGCCGCTTCGGTGGATGGTGATCCGGGCGGTGGCGAGATCGAGGGCCTTGTACTCTTTGTCGCGGGCGGTGACCTGCAGCGTCACGCCATTTTCCGCGGAGGCGGCGGTGATGCGCAGCTCGACGGGCGCGGGGACGTCGGTAACCAGCCAGCGGGCGAACTGGCGCCAGAAGTGCGCGAGGTCGGCCTGGTCGGTCTCGCTCTGCATGCCCCAGAGCCAGAGTTGGCTGACGCCGAGACAGGCGACCCGGCCCGCGCCGAAGTTTTGCGCGATCAGAGTGGGAAAGTTGGCCCCCGTCTGATCGGTGACGGCGGCGAGCACAGTCGCGCCGGGCTTGATGCCGTTGAGCGCATTGGCCACGAGCAAATGCGGCATCTGGCTCAGGCGCTCGCGCTCGTCCGCCTCGAGCGGGCGCACGCGTGTCCACGGCTCGAGCCAGCCCTCGCGAGTGAGGTTCCAAGTCAGCTCGCCCTGCGGACTGGCCGGGGCCTTGCGGTCGAGATAGACGGGCAGCGCGACGGCGAGCGGGGTGTTGGCGTAGTCGCCGGCTTCCAGCGAGTCCACGCCGCCGAGCATGAGCAGGCCGCCACCGCGTTCGGAGGCAAAGCGGCGCAGCAGCAGGAGCTGGTCGGTGGTGAAAAACGCGGACTCGACGTGGTCGAGCACGACGGCGTCGTAGGTGAACAGCTCCGCGGCCGAACGCGGGAAGCCGCCTTGGAGCTCCTTTTCATCGCGGGCGTTGACGCGGATCATCACCGGCTGGTCATAGCGCTGGGTGTCGTCCGTGCCGGAGCCGAAACCGCGGAAGATGGGGTTGCTGGATTCGCCGGCGCGGCCGATGAAATCGAACTTGGGTTCGCGCCGCGCGACGCGGATCAGGCCGACCATCTGGAGCTGCGGGTCGTCGGCCAGGGCGCGGTTGAAAAACTTGAACTCAAAGTTAGGCATGCCCGCGAGGTAGAGAATGCGGTAGGCGGGCCGGCCGCGATCGACCATGACCACGCGGCGGTTGTTGAGCGTGGTCGCCTCCGCGAGCGGAGCTCCCTTCGGCGTCACGGCCACCTCGTAAAACTGCACGCCGGAGCCGGTGGGATGCCAGTTGAAGACGGCTTCGGCCGGGTCGGAATCATTGCGCACGCGCACGGTCTGGGCCGCCGGAAGTACGTCGTTGCCGCCCGCCTTGTCCGCCGGCGCGCCGAACGTCCGGACGGTGGCGGTGAAATCCAGCCCGGCGACCCCCTGACCGGCGATGGTGGTGCGCACCGAGACGGGCGCGTCGTCGAAGACGGTCTGGTGGACGTCGGCGCGGTCGATCCGCACATCGCGCAGACCCTCGGCGCTACCCACGATCACCGGATAGATGGGCGGGAGGCCGTTGGTGTCGCCGAGCCCGGTAGGCAGGTCGGTGGCGTTGCCGTCGGTGAAGAGGAGGATGCCGGCGAGCGGCTGGCCGGTGAAGCGTTCGCGGAGTTTCTTCAGGGCGTCGCCGGTGGCGGTGTGGTCGCCGGTGGCGTCGAGTTCGGTGAAATCGCGCACCCGGCGGAGGTCGCGGTCGAAGACGTAGGGGCGGAGCTGAAACTCGTCGGCGAGCGAGGCGAGCCAGCGGCTGCCGTCGCCGGTGAGCGCGCCGCGCACCTGTGCGAGGCGCGAACCGGTCGCGCCGGCGTCGGTGATCTGGAGGCTCTGGCTGTTGTCGGCGACGATGGCGAAGAGATTGGCGCCCTTCTTGGCCCGCGGGGTGGTCCACTGCGGATCGAGCAGGCATAGCAGGAGCAGGCCGATGCCAAGGGCGCGCAACGCGAGCGCGACGGAGACGGTGCGGGCGGCCGGCGCACCGGGGCGCAGGGCCAGCCAGGCCAGCAGCCCGAGAACAACGGCCGCGGCGAGCGCGACCCAGAGCCAGGCGTCGCCGGCAAACGTGATGGCGGCAAACCTCATGGGCGGCAGCCTCCGGACGGCGTCGCCAGCGGCGATAAAGTGGGGTCAGTTGCCGAGCGCCTCATAGTAGTTGCGGACGGAGTCGGCATATTTTTCGGGGACGGGGTCGCGGTCCACAGGCTGCAGCGAGGCGGGCTCGTCGTGGCGGGCCAGTTCCTGGCGCAGCTGCAAGCGCACGGCGTTGAGCGGCGCGAGGATGTTGTCGGCGACGTCGCCCCATTGCGGGAGCTGGCTGTGGCGCTGGTAGTCACGCCGCAGATCCTCGGCGCGGCCGCGGGCGTTGGCCAGTTGCTGGCGGAGCTGGGGTGAATCGACGAGTTCCTCCACGGTGCGGAGGCGGTCGGCCCACTCGGCGAAATTGGCGCCGGTGATCGGACCGGTGGTGGTGTTGCCGCCCGGACCGGCGAGATCCTGAATCAACTGGTCGACCCCGCCGAGCGCGCCGCCACCACCCTGGTTGTTGGCAGCGCCGCCGGGACCGCCCATGCCGCCACCGCCGGCGCGCGGGCCATTGTTGGCGAGCTGGCCGACGCCGCCCGCACCACCCTGAGCGCCACCGCGCTGGCCCTGACCGGCACGACCGTTGGCGCCCGCCTGACCCGGCTGACCGCCGCGTTGGCCGCCTTGACCGCCCCGTTGTCCGCCCTGGCCACCGGGCTGGCCGCCCTGGCCCTGCGCGTCGTTTTGGGCGACCGCTTGCTCCTCACCGGGTTGACCGGGCTGGCCACCCTGGCCGCGACCGGCACCTTGGCGCTGAACTTGACCCTGCCCCTGGCCCTGACCGGCACGCTGTCCCTGGCCGCCCTGACGCTGGCCCTGACCGCCGCCGGGCTGGCCACCCTGATCATCCTGGGCGACCTGCTGGCCATCGCCGGGTTGCTGGCCACCTTGGTTACCGCGCTGACCGGAACCCTGACCTTGGCCTCCCTGACGTTGGCCCTGGGTCTGACCCTGACCATTGCGCTGGCCTTGGGCGCCGGGTTGGCCGCCCTGGCCTGGGCTGCCATCCTGAGCGAGCCCATCCTGACCTCCAGGCTGTCCGCGCTGAAAATCCTGCGCAGCACCACCGGCCGGCTGACCCTGGGAGTCGGGTTGACCGTTGTTACCGGACGGCTGGCCGTTGGCGCCACGCTGGCCGGCGCCGGTTTCATTTGATGCCGTTTGCTCACTGTTGGGGCCGCCGCGCTGTCCGGTGCCGTCCGGGTTGGCGGCAGCGGATCGGTCGCTGGGCGCACCGCGCTCGCCCGCGGCCGCCTCGGCCTGGGCGTCGGCGGGTGACTGTTCGCGGCGAAGCTGACGGGACAAATCGTCGAGCTCATTCTGGGCGAAACGCAGCGCCGCGGTGTCGTCCCCGAGCACGGATTCGGCGGCCCGCTCCACGCCGATGCGCAGCTGGTTGAAATCCTGGGCGACGTTGGTCTGCAGCTCGCGCGACTGGTCAACGAAACCCCGGCGGAGCAGTTCCGAGCCGGTCTGGAGCTGACTGGGCGCCGAGCTCTGGCTCTCCTGGCGCACGAGATCGTAAACTTGCTTGTGCAGGCCCGGCTCGGTGCCGTCACTGTCTTCGGCGACCTGAGTGAGCTGGTCGAGCAGCTTGGTGAGGTTGGCGCGCTGGGTGTCGAGAGTCTGGGCGAGCTGCTGCCGTTTGGTGTCGTCGTCGAGCGAACCGGCACCGTTCTTGGCGAGCTGGCTGAGCTCGTCCGCAGTCTCCTGCTGACGCTGGGCGAGATCACGCGCCTCCTGGCGGGCGGTGCGCATCTGGTCGGCGAAGCGGTTGGCAGTGTCGCGGCGCAGGTCCTCGCGGGTGTTTTCCAGGGCCTGGTTGGCGCGGGTGCCGGCGGCGAGGGCCTGCGAGACCTGGTTCTGGGCGAGCTGGTCGCTCGTCTTGCGCATGTTGTCCCGCGCCTGATCGAGCTCTAGCCGGGCCTGTTGCGTCTGGTCGCCCGGGGCGAGCTGGTCCACGCGCTGGCGGACCTGGTCGAGATCGGCCAGCATGCTGCGCTGCTCGTCCTCGAGCCGCTTGAGTTCGCGGCGGATCTGCTCGCGCTGCTGCTCGTCGGTCGCGGCGTTGAGGGCGGTCTGCATCTCCTGGAGGCGCTGGTTGACGTCCTGCTGGCGGCGCGCGAGCTCGCGGAGGCGGCTCTGGGCCTGGAGCTGTTCGCGCTGCTCGGGGGTGGTCGGCACCTGCGGGGTGTTTTCGGTCTCGTAACGGTTCTGCTGCTGCTGGAAGCGGAGCTGGTCGAGCTGGTCCTGGTTGCGCTCGCGCTGCTGCTGTTGCTGGCCCGGCTGGCCGCGCTGCTGGGCGACGCGGAATTCCCGCGCCTGCATCTGGAGCAGGGCCTGGTAGGCGCCCTGCGCGCCGCTCCAGGCGGGGGTGAGCGGGTCGAGCTTGGTGTCCTTGCCGGCGGCGGCGAGGTTGGTCTCGGCCTGGGCCATGAAGCGCGCGGCCTCGGCGGCGGCGGCGACCTGGGTGGGGTTTTCGAGCGCGGCCTGGGCGGTGGCGAGGAGGTCCTGCGCCTGCTTCTGGCTGTCGTGGAGCGTCGCGACATCGGTGGCGAAATCCTTGCCGGGCTTGTCCTGCTGGCGGAGCTTCCAGATCGCGATCGAGATCTGCCGCTGGAGCTCGAGCAGGCGCGGGTTGTTGCCGGGGTTCTGCCCCTGCGGCTGGTTTTGCTGCTGTTGCTGCTGGCGCTGGCCGCCACCATTGGCATCCTCGCGGTAGATTTCCTCAAACGGCCGCACCTCGGCAAAGTAGAGGTCGCTGGCGGTGCGGCGCAGCTTGCCGTCGTCGCCAAAGTCGTCGGCCCAGGCAAACCAGGTGACGAGTTCGTTGGGTTTCACGCCGAGGGGCTCGAGGGCGAGCATCTTCTCGAAGGCGGCTTTGACGGCGGCCTTACCCTTGGCGTCGGCCTGGTCGAGCGAGACATACTGCGGCTCCTGGGCCCCGACGCTGAAGGCGATGCCGTAATCGCGGAGGCCGAATGTGGCGGCGGCGGTGGCCTGCAGTTTGACCTCCTCGATAGGGGAGACGCGCTGGTCGTCCCGCGGAAACTGCAGGGTGAGGGTGGGACGCTTGTTTTCCAGCGCGACGATGCTGATGGTGGTGGGGGCGGGGTTGGTCCGGCCCTGGTTGTCGACCAGCTTCAGGGTGTAGGTGCGGTTCTGGTCGACGGTGAGGTTGGCCGTGAAGCGGGTGTGCTCCGGGTTGGCGGGAACGAGGGCGAGGGGTTTGCCGCCGGCGTCCTGGAGGGAGGCGGACTGGAGCGGCTTGTTGACCATGAATTCATAGCTGACCTTGGTGCCGGTCACGGCGCTGAGGTGGCGGGTATCCGCAATCTTCTTCTCCGGCAGCCCGGTGAAGGCCGGGTAGTCGAGGGTGGCGTCGGCCTGCTGGAGGGCCGGCTGGTCGAAGACGGTGAGCCGGTAGCGGGTGGTCTCGCCGCCGTCATGCCGGACTGAATACGTGACATCCTCGGTGACGGACGGCAGGGTGAAGACGTAGACGGGATCGGACAGGCTGCGCGTCATGGCGGTCTCGCCGGACTTGGCGCCCGCCTGCCAGCGGAGGGTGACGTTGCGGGACGGCCGGCCGCTGAGGCGGGCCGCGACGATCACGCTGTTACCGCGCTCGATCTCGGCGTTGCCGGGGGTGACGACGACCCCAGCGGCGGCCCGGAGCCACGGCAGCGTCCGGCCGGTCTGGGTGAACGGCAGGGCGGCCAGGGCGGCGGCGAAGGCGAGGGCGGCGACATGCGCGCCGAGATGCTGGCGGGCGCGCCGGGAGGGGGAGTGAGCCCAGTTGTGGCGCCAGCCGTGCTGGAGGGCGCTGCCGATGACGCGCTGCTGGAGGAAATTGAAGCCGCCGGTAGCGCCCGGCGTCTGTTCGGCCGCGGTGCGCAGGGCCTGTTTCAGGTCGGGATATTCCGTTTCGACGACCCGGGCGGCCGCGGCGCAGTCCAGCGGGAGGCGCCGGGCGACGAGGAAGCTGCGGACGAGCGCAGCGAGGAAGACCACGATGAGCGCCGGGAGCAGGAACGGGGCAAAGCCCTCGAAATTGGAGCGGAACGTAACCAGGCCGACAACCACGGCGGACGTGATCAGCCACCGGTAGGTGGCGAGCCGGTGGAGGTGGACGGCGCGCAGCTCGCGGGCGACCGACTGCAACTGGGCCTCTAACCGGGGATCGAGCGGGGGATGCGAGTTCATGGCGGGTGCGGTTCAGGTGGCGGCGGCGGAATCGGGCTCGGGCGCGAGCCCGAGGCGGTGTCCCAAGACATAAGCAAAAAGGCTTTCGGCGGCAAGCAGAGCGGCGGCACCGATGAGGAGCCAGCGCCAGAGCTTCTGCCGGCCCTCAATCTCGGCGGCGCCCTCGCCGGCGGCACCGGCCGGGGGTGGCAACGGGGCGGCCCCGGTGACCGCGGTGGCATGCAGGGGCACGCCGAGCTGATCCCAGGTTTCCAGCGGCAGCGGGTCGACGCGGCTTTCACTCGCGGGCGTTTCCAGGGCGACCCACCGGGTGGCGCCGCCCTCCTCGATCTGGTAGACGCCGGGTTGCGCGGGCGCGGCGCCGTTCGCTCCGGCCGCGGCCCCGGCGAGGTCCCGCCAGGACGCGGTGCCGGCGGCGGTGAGCCTGGCGGTGTCGCCGACCTCGGCGATGGCCGGCCGCGCCTCGCCGCCCGCGGCGCGTTCAAACAGCGCCTGCAGCCAGGGCACGAACTTGGTCGAAAGGATCCATTGTCCGGAGTCGGGCTCCCAGTCGCCGCCCCAGACGATGAGGCGGCCGCGGCCGACCGGCGCCTCGAGCACGGCGGGCGAGCCCTCGTCAAAGCGGGCCACGACCTGCACCGCGGTCGTCGCGGGCAGGGCGACCGACTGCGGATGCCAGAAACGGACGTGGGTGAAATCGCTGAACCGGGGATCGGCAAACAGGGAGAAGAGCGGATGTTGAAAATCAATCTGGCCGAGCAGGGCGTCCTTCCTGGCCGGGGTGGTGGGAGTCCAGCCAGACTCGCCGGCGAGAGCCGCAGCGGTGCCGACCATCGCAGGGTCGTTTAGGAGCACGATGGTGAAAGCCCCGGCGGCGAGCCGGGTGCGCAAGGCCGCAAGGTCGGTGGCGCCCAGCGGGCCCGCGACGATGGCGACCTCGCTGCCGGCGGCGGTGGCGGGAGCGGGGGCGTTGCTGGCGCGGAAATGCACGACGGGGTCCTTCCAGCCGGCGATGGCGCGCTGCAAATAGAAGCGGGGGTGGTGGACGTCGTTGGCGGCGTGCCCCCCGTAGTAAACCAGCGCCGCCTCGCGCGGGGGGGCGCGCACGACCCAGACGGTGTTGTCGAAGGCCTCGGCGTCGCCCTCTAGGTCGACGCGCAGGGGTGTGAGGGCGAGCGCGGCGGGCACCGGCACCACGGCGACCCGGGATTCGCCCGGCGTGACGGCGAGCGGCTGCGGAATGCCGATGGGGGAGTTGGTTTTCGCGTCGCGCAGCTGGAGGCGGAGGGATGTCGCGGGGCTGTCGGCGCTCTGGACCACGCGCACGCGGAGGGACGGGCCGGTGCCGGTGTCGGGCGCCCAGCCGAGCCACTGCACGCCGGCGTTGCCGGGGTGGGCGGGGGCGACGCTCTCGAGGGCGACCTCGGTGCCCTTGGGCCAGTTGAGTCCGGCCAGCCCGGCCACCCGAGCGCCGGCGATGAAGTCGGAGATGAGGACGATCTTGCGGCGGGTGCCGGCGGCGGATTCCCCCAGCTGGTCCCATTGCGCGACGGCCGTCTCGAGGGCGGTGTCGAAGTGGGTCGGACCCCAGCCCGGCTGGCGGGCGGCGAGCACGTCGCGGACCAGCGCGGCGCGGGCGGAGGGAGCGGTGCGGGTCCACTGTTCGCGCGTGACGAGTTCGGCGACCCCGCCGGCGGCGGCGAGGAGGACGAACTGGTCGCCGTCCTGCAGGCCGGCGGCGAGGTCCGCGGCCTTTTTGCGGGCGGCGTCCCAGAGGCCGGCGCGCTGCATCGACGCGCTCTCATCGAGGACCACCACGAGACTCTGCGTGAGCACCGGAGCGGCGGCGGCGGGCTTGGCCGCCTGCGGCAAGAAGGGCCGGGCGAAGCCGGCCGCGAGCACGGCGATGATGAGGCAGCGCAGGGCGAGCAGGAGCGGATGCTGGATGCGGCTGCGGCGGTTGAGGCGTGGGGCGGAAGCGCTGAGGAAACGGGTGGTGCTGAAATTGACGCGGTCGCGGGTCGCTCGCCGGATGAGGTGGGCGATGATCGGGCCGGCGATGAGAAACGTGCCGGCCAAGAACCATGGGGAGAGGAAGTTCATGGCGCGGGTGACAGCTTCGTGTAGGGGCGCAGTCTTGCTGCGCCCTCCGTGGGCACACTGAATTCGGACAGGGCGCAGCAAGTCTGCGCCCCTACATCGGAAAAGACCTGGGGCGGGGGCGCCCCCCCCCCGGTTCGGGGGAGAACGGAAAACGGGGCGAGGGCGCCCCGTCCCCAGGATAAATCAGCGCCAAGGTTCATCGCTGGATCCTCCGGCCGGCGGCGCTGCGGCGGGCGCCGTGGCGTTGCAGCAGTTCCAGCAGGGCAAAGTCGAGCGGCTGGTCGGTCGTGATGACCTGGTGGGTGACACCGCGTTTTTCGAGGGCGGTTCTCACCTCGGCGGCGTGGGCGTCAAACTTAGCGCGATAGGCGGCGCGGGCCTGGGTGGGATCGATATAGAGCTGCCGGCCGCTTTCCATGTCCTCCCAGACCGCGGCTGAGCCGAACTCGAGCGTTTGCTCCGCCGGATCGAGGATTTGGACAGCGCGGACGTCGTGCCGGGCGGCGACGAGGCGGCCGAGGGCGGCCTCCCATTCGGCGACGGGCGAGAGGAAGTCGGACAGGACGAGGATGAGGCTGCGGCGCCGGTTGAGCAGCGCGACCTGGTCGAGGGCGCGTCCGAGTTGCGTGTCGCGGCCGGCGGGCGGGCGGTCGAGGAGCCCGAGCAGCCGCCGGAAGTGGCCGGGCTTCCAGCGCGGCGGCACGAAATCGTGGAGGGAATCGTCGAAGAGCCCGAGGCCGACAACATCGTGCTGGAGGCCAAGGAAGTAGGCGAAGGTGGCGGCGAAAGTGCGGGCGTAGTCGGCCTTGGTCCAGCCGTGCGAGCCGAAAAGCATGGAGCGGCTCGTATCCACCAACAGGAGACAGCGGAGGTTGGTTTCTTCCTCGAATTTCTTGATGTAATGGCGGTCGGTGCGGGCCAGCAGCCGCCAGTCGAGGTAGCGCAGGTCGTCGCCGGGGGAGTACTGGCGGTACTCGGTGAACTCGACGGAGAACCCGGCGAACGGGCTGCGGTGGAGGCCGGACCAGAGCCCCTCGACGACGATGCGGGCGCGCAGCTCCAGGTCGCGGATCGCGAAGAGCGCCTGCGGATCAATGCCGCGTTGCGGCGGAGGCTGGGGGGCGGGTGCGGCCATGGGTGGGGTCAGGGCTTCGCGGGCTTGGGCGGAGCGGATGGGTCGGCGAAGGTTTCGGTTTTTTCCGGGGTCCTGACTCGCAGCGAGCCGTCGGGCAGGTCCTCCAACACGATGCCGGCCTGCTGGCTGAGCGCCTCGCGCAGGCGGGTTACAACCTCCGGCTTGGACTTGTAACTGAAACCCACCGTAACGAGTGCGGGGTTGGCGCTCACCGCGGGTGGAACGCTGACAACCTTGCGCGAGGCGGTTTTAATTTCATCCAGCACGCTGGCAACGGTGGCATCCTGCAACCAGAGGCAGCCGGTTATGCGCTCGGCGGAAACGAAGGCAGGGTCTTTGCGCGCTTTCAGCGCATTGCCGGGCCGTTCTTCGAGGATGAGGCCAGTCTGCTGGCGGAGCGCATCGCGCAACAGGACAATAGCCTGGCTTTGCGGGATGGGACCGGGGACAACAACCGTGAGAGAAGGGCCCTTCAGCAAGTCCGCCGGAATGATGAGCGTCCGGTTGGTCCACCGGCACAGTTGTTTGAGAGGAAGATCCAATGGCGCGTTCGTCATCCGCATTCTCAAGGGGGCGGTGCGGTCCGTAGCCAGGGTTGCGTCGGGTGGGGCCGGTGGGCGCGGCCGGTCGCCCTGAAACTGCGCCTGGGCTGTGCCATCCGGGCGATTGACGATTCTGACATCGGATTGACGGAGGGCGGCATTAACCATAGCCAAGGCTTCAGCCGATGACTTCCCGGTTAGGTCCGTCGTGACCTTGAACAGGCCGGTAAAAAGCTGCGGATCAATATCGACTTTGACCCCGGTCAAGGCCTCGCGCTCGCGCAGGAGCACCGCAATCGGTTCTTCAGGAGCGTCCGCCGCGCGCGCCGGCAGGGCGAGCCCGGCCAGGGCGGCGGCAGCGAGAAGGCAGATCCGGAGAGGCTTTGGCATGGCAACTGTGGTTGGGGTGAGGGACGAACGGCGCGACGGTGGGTCAGGGCGCGCGGGGGACGCCGAGGAGGGTGAAGAGGCGAGCCATCTGGGCTTTGGGCACCGGGCGGCTGCCGTATTTGCCAAGGCTGAAGCCGCCGAGCGAATCCGGGCCGAGGGCCAAGACATAGGCGAGGCCGACCCCCTCATCGTTGTCATACATCGCCAAGGTCGCCGCGGGCGTGGATTCGGCGGGGGGCGGCTTGATCGGGCCCGTCATCTTGGTGAGTTCGTCGAGCACCACGTTGATGGCGGTCAGGTCACTGATGAGTTTGATCCGCTTCTGATGGACATAGACGTCGATGCGAGCCACGTGGCCCTTGTCGGGGATGCGAAGCGGGGTGACGGCTGGGAGATTGTCCGAGGTCGCACAACCCGCGAGGGCGAGCAAGGCAGCAGTCAAAACCAGGATGAGGCGGAGGGAATGGTTCATAGTTGGATCAGACTTCCTTCGGGACGGCGGCGATGAGTTTTTCGACGACCTGCTCGACGGAAATGCCGTCGGCCTCGGCCCGGTAGTTCAGGAGGATGCGGTGGCGCAGCACGGGGGCGGCGAGCACGCGGATGTCGTCGCCGGTGGCGTGGGTGCGGCCCTGCCAGAGGGCGCGGGCCTTGGCGCCGATGACGAGGGCCTGGGCGGCGCGGGTGCCCGCGCCCCAGTTGACCCAGTCGTTGACGAAGCCGGGGGCGCCGGGGCGCTTCGGGCGCGAGGCGGCGGACAGGCGCACGGCGTAGCGGGCGACCGCCTCGGCCACGGGCACGCGGCGGACAAGTTCCTGAAACGCGAGCACGTCCTCGCCGGTGAAGATCGGTTCGATGGCGGCGGCGGCGCGGGAAGTGGTCTGCTGCACGACCGCGAGCTCGTCGGCCTCGGGCAGATAGTCGATGAGCACATTGAAAAGAAAACGGTCGAGCTGCGCCTCGGGCAGCGGATAGGTGCCCTCCATTTCGACTGGGTTCTGGGTGGCGAGGACGAAGAACGGTTCGCTGAGCACATGGCGGACGCCGGCGGCGGTGACCTGGTGCTCCTGCATCGCCTCGAGCAGCGCGGCCTGGGTCTTGGGCGGTGTGCGGTTGATTTCATCGGCGAGCACCATGTTGGCAAAGATCGGGCCGCGCACGAACGTGAGCCGCCGGCCGCCATCGGTTTCAGTCAGGATCTCGGTGCCGGTGATGTCGGCCGGCATGAGGTCGGGCGTGAACTGGATGCGCTGGAACTGGAGGTGGAACGCCTGGGCGATGGACTTGACGAGGAGGGTTTTGGCGAGGCCGGGGGCGCCGGTGACGAGGCAGTGGCCGCCGGCGAGCATGGCGAGCAGGAGCTGTTCGACGACGGCGCGTTGGCCGACGATGACTTTGGCGAGCTCGGTTTCGAGTCGCGCGCGGCCGGACTGCAGGCGTTCGAAGGCGGCTTGTTCGGTGGAGACGGCGGTGGAGTTGGGGATGGACACGGGGATGGGGGAGGGAATGAGGGATGGGTGGTGTCGGGATGATTGGGACATCGATCTCGTTCTCCTACTCGTTCTCGTTCTCCTCTGATTCGGGAGACTAGTGGAGTTACCTGCGAACGAGAACGAGTAGGAGAACGAGATCGATATTAAGCTCAGTGGGTCATGGTGTAGAAGAGCGCATTGATGAACATGGGGTAGGCCTGGGGCTCGGAGAAGCGGCGGAAGTAGTCGATGTTGTCGCCCTCGCGTTCCCAGCCGTCGCCGAGGTCGTTATTGTGCGAGATGAAAACCATCATGCGGCCCTTGTCGTCGAAGAGGCCGAAGAAGTGCGAGTCGTGGGTTTCGCGGACATAGGGTTTGTTGTTTTCCCAGGTCATTCCGGTCCGAAAGTACATGCCGATAGCTGGCATCTGCGGCTTCTGCTTGAGGTCGAAAACGGTGTGGAAGATCGGGTGGTCGATCTGTAGCTCGACCGGGTCGCGTTCGGGGAAAATGCGCTTCATCTGGTCGCGGATGTTGGCCCATTCGCCGTCACCCCAGTTGTCGTCGAGCATGAAGAAGCCTCCCGTGAGCAGGTAGTGGCGGAGCGCGGCGACCTCGGCGGGACGCAGCACCATCCGGCCGGGCTCGACGGCGTAGACGAACGGGTAGCGGGCCAGGTTTTCCGGGGTGATGGTGATATAGGTATGGCCGGGGCGGACCTTGAGGCTGGTGATCTGATGGAGCCGGAACGCGAGATTGGCATCGGCATCGCCCTCTCCGCCGACGAGGGGCGTGTCAGTGCGCCAGATGCCGCCGGTGCGCCAGTGGCCGTCGGTGGTGTAGCCGGCCTCGGAGGTGTAGATGAGGCGGGCGAAGGCGAACACATCCTCCCGGAAGGCCGGGTTGAGCGGCCAGAGGAGTTCGGGCGGGACGGGGGCGTCGATGTTGGCGGCCCCGCCGCCGTCGTTGCCGAAGCCGCCGCGCATGCCGCCGCGCCGGCCGAATCCGCCGTTGCCAAATCCACCGCGACCGCCCCCGGGCAGCCCCGGATCGGACTGGAATTGCGCGAAGGCCACGGCCGTCAGCAGCGCCGCGAGCACGAGGGCGCACGCGCCTTGCGCCCGGCGCCGGGCGGGTGAGGTGAGCGAATGGGGGCTGGGCGCGGACATGGGGAAAGGCGCGGCCTCAATGGGTCATCGCGTAGAACAGGATGTTGATGAACATGGGGTAGGCCTGAGGCTCGGAGAAATGGTCGAAGTAGCTGTGGTCGTCGCCCTCGTGCTCCCAGCCGTCGCCGAAGTGGTTGTTGCGGCAGATCAGGACCATCATGCGGTTTTTGTCATCGTAGATTGCGTAGTAGTGGGGGTCGTGATCCTTGGAGTAGTCGGCGGGGTCATACGACTGGCCGTAGCCGGTCCAGACCCCGACGCTCGGCATCTGGGCGAGGTATTTGAAATCGAATACGTTGTGGAAAATCGGATGGCTGAGCCCGATTTCGACCGGGGCGCGGTCGGGGAAGATTTTCCGCATCTCCTGATAGACGTGGGCCCAGGAGCGGTCGCCCCAGAAATCCTCGGCCATCAGGAAGCCTCCGTTCAGCAGGTATTTGCGGAGGGCGGCGGATTCATCGGGGGTGAGGTTGAGCGAGTCCGTCGCGGTGAGATAGGTGAACGGATAACCGGCGAGTTCCTTCGGGGTGATGTTGATGTACTTGAAGCCGGGGCGGACCTTCAGGCTGGTCACCTGGAACAGCCGCCAGCCGAGGTTCACGTCGGCGTCGGGAAAGTCGTCCTGCCAGTTGCGGCCGCGGCCGTATCCGGAAGGCTGATACATCAGGCGGGCGAAGCTGAACACGTCCTCCTTGAAGCCGGGGGCGAGGGCGTCCTCCATCTTCTGGACCATGGCGAGTTCGCCCGGATCGCGGATGTAGTCGCGGACGAAGCCGCGGCCGCCGCGCTGGGCGGAGGCCGCGTGGGGCAGGCCGAGCAGGGCCAGCATAGGCAACCAGGTGCGGACGGCGGTCCGGAGAGCGGGTGGCTTTCTCATGGCGATGGCGGGGGGGCGGAATCAGGGATGGGAGGTGTGGCTGGCAGGGTGGACAGCAGTTCGTAGGCCGCGCGGAACCGGGGGGCCTCCTCCAGCGCCTGCAGCACGTGGCGGCGGGCGGCGGCGGGGTCAGTGGGCTGGAGGAGCCGGGCGAGCCGGTAATGGACGGAGGCAAGATCGGGCGGGTCGAGCTTGAGGAGGACCTGGGCGGCCTGGATGGCGGGGGCGTTCTCGGCCCGCGTTTCATGGGCCGTGAGCAGGGCGCGCCACGGCGTGGGGGCGAGCGGATTGATGGCGAGCCAGGCCTCGCCCCAGCGGACGATCTCGGCCGGATCGTGGGCGGCCTCGGCCAGGGCGAGCAGGTGGGTAACCGGATCGAGGGCGTCGCCCTCGTGGGCGGCGACGGTGGCCCAGGCGGCCTTTTCGCCGGCGGGGTCGTTGAGTTTGGCGCAGACCTTGGCGAGCAGCAGGTGCGGGTTTTCCGCGCCGGACAAATAGAGGCCGCCCGCGGTGAGCTCGGTGAGCGCGGTGCGAGCCTCGGCCCATTTGCCATCGGCCATCAACTTGCTGATCTGCTGGAGGCGGACGTGAAAGTTCCGCGGGTCGATGGTTGCGACCGCCTGGCCGAGCAGATCCTTCGGCTGAGTGAGGTCAAAGCGGCCGCCAAGTTTGAGCGCCTCGCCGTGGGCGTAGGCGGCGAAGGCGGAGTTGAGCTCGTCGAGCGGGGCAAAGTTTTTGGCGAACGCCGCATTGATCTCCTCGTCGGCCCCGAGCGCCTGCAGCAGGGCCTTGAGATGATCCAGCCCGTAGCGATCGACCAGGAATTTCACAACCAGGGCGGATTGGAAATAGGCGAACTGCATGTCCTGCGGATCCTTGGCCTGGAGAAAAGCGGCGCTCATGCCGCTGATGGGCTGCATCTTGCCCGCGAGGATGCGGTCCCGGTGGCTGAGCGACATCAGCATGCCCCAACCCGGGTTGGCCTGCCACTCCTCGTAGACGGAGATCCCCTCGCTCAGCCAGCGCGGCATGCGGTTGCGCGTGATGGTGAGCGTGATGACATGGGTGAACTCGTGCCAGAGCACGGCCTCCCAGTTGGCGCTGGAAGTGGCCGGGCTGTTGACGGTGATGACGGAACCGAAGCACACCCCGAGAAAACCACCCATGTCGGGCATGCCGAAGGTGCGCACGGCAAAATCCTTCGGGTCCGGGTAAATCTCCACGGTCACCTGCTTGTCGAGGTTGAGGCCGTACTTGGCGGTGAGCTTGTCGCGGGCCCGCTCTAGGAGGGCGAGCGCGCGGTCGCCGTAGACGGGGGCCTCGTCCTTGCCCATGCGCACCTTGAAGTGGGCGTCCTCCACCGTGGTGAACTTGTCGAGCTGATCGTGCAGCGTGACGAGGTTGAACGCCTCCACGTCGTAGCCGTCGGCGTCATGGGCGTCGGCCGCGACCTTCCAGCCCTCGTCGTCGCGGCCGAGCCGCAGGAGGTCCTGCGCCAGGCGGATGCGGGCGGGCGTGAAGGTCTCATCCAGCTCCAGCGAACGCCGCAGGGCGGCGGCGCCTTCGGTGAAGCGGTAGTTGCGCGAGAGCTTGTTGCCGATGACGTAGTCCACGCGTGGGTTTTTGGTCCAGGTCGAGAGCGCCTTGGTGCGATATTCGGCGGCGGGCCCGGTCTGGTTGCGCAGTTCGGCCGTGACGGAAAGCAATGCGAGCGCCTCGGGCTGGAGCGGGTTGACGGCCAGCACCTCGTCGAGTTCGGCCTTGGCGAGATCGTACTGCTCGGCGTCGATCAGGTGGTCAGCCAGCAGGAGATGCGAGGTGATGTGGTGGGGGTTGATCGCGAGGGCCTTGCCGGCGTACCCGAGGAGCTGCTCGGCGTCATCCTCCTGAAAGGACGCGGCCATGCCCGCGAGCATGTCAGGATCGTCGCCAAAGGTCTTGAGGGCGTCGTCAAACGTGCGCGAGGCGAGGGCGTAGTCGCGTTTGGTGAGCGCGAGGCGGCCGGCCGCGAGCACGGCGTCGCGTAGCGGCGGCGAGGCCTGCTCGCCGGGCTTGAGGAAATTCTCCAAAATGAGCTTGGGGTCGGCGCCGGCGAGCAGCGCGGCTTCGCCCGCGGTGGCGAGGAACTCCGGATCGCGGGAGGCGCGCTGGCGGACGGCGATGATGCTGTTGATCTCCTGCCAGGCCTGCTGGGCCTCGTCGTCGCGGTGGGTGTAGAGGCAGGCTTCGCGCAGCAGGAGGCGCAGCCGGATGCTGGCGGTCACGTAGCGGCCGGCTTGAAGCAGCGCGGTATGGGCGTCCTCATACCGGCCGCGGGTCAGCAGCACCTCGGCGTCGAGCCTCCACCAATCCTCCTCGAAGGCGCTGGCCTTGCAGCCGGCCTCGGCCGCGGCCTGGGCCTGTTCGTATTCGCCGCGCCGGAAGAGGTCGCGGGCGGCATCAAGATCCGAGGCTGCCCGCAGTGCCGACGAGGCGAGCAAGCCGCCGAGGGCGAGCAATGCCAGGGTCCGCCAGGGGCGCAGCGGGCGCGGGGTTAAATGCTGCGTGCACACGCAAGACATGGGGAGTTAGTGACGGCGGGAACGGCCGCCCGCAAGGGGAATGAGCAAAAGGTCGGTGGGCACAGCGAAGGATCCCCCGGTAAGACGCGGCGGGGCG
Source organism: uncultured Opitutia bacterium (assembly GCA_903873805.1). Lineage (GTDB taxonomy): Bacteria > Verrucomicrobiota > Verrucomicrobiia > Opitutales > Opitutaceae > CAIQQB01. The sequence goes on from CAIQQB010000132.1 coordinate 78,738, forward strand.
GGGTTGAGCTACAGTTATTTGCACCGGCGGCGCGATTCCCGGCCGGGGCGGGTGGCGGGGGGGATTGAAGTTCGCGCTTTAGCCTGGCGTGGCTGGTGCCCCAAGTCCCGCCGCTCACGCGGCGGGCTACCTCGATAGTGTTGCCCTGCGCGTGAGCGCAGGGAGTTTGGGCTTTCGTCAGGCTATCAGGTGAGCCTCAATCGGGCCGGGTGCGGAGGTAGAGTTCCTCGACCTTCTTGCGGGCCCACGGGGTTTTGCGCAGGAACTGGAGGGAGGATTTGACGCTGGGGTCGTGGTTGAAGCAGCGGATGTCGATCCGTTGGCCCAGTTCGGCCCAGCCGAATTCGGCGAACAGGGTGGTGACGATGGATTCCAGCGTGAGGCCGTGCAGGGGGTCGTTGGGGTGGGAATTGGGCATGGAACGCAGACAATGAGACAGGTCAAACTGAAGCCGGCAATCTTTCCGGAGCAGGGCCCGCAAATCACGCGGATGGACGCGAAAATGTGGAATACACGTGTTGTGCCCTGCTTCTCCGACTCGATCCTTGGTATTCTGCATTCGTTTGCTTCGTGTCATTGGCGGGCCTCGGCTGGCACTTGCCGGCTCGACACGGCGGCGGTGGCGCGCACGCTGGGACCATGCCCACGATCTATGAAAAGCTCCGGGCCGACATCGTGACTGCCGTCAAGGCGCGCGACACCGGCACGGCGACCATCCTCCGCACCTCCGACGCGGCGATCCAGCGCGCCGCCATGGACCTGAACAAGCCGATCGACGACGCCCTGGTCCTCGCGACCCTGCGCAAGGCCGTCAAGAATCTGACCGACGCCAAGGAGGAGTTCGCCAAGGGCGGACGGGCGGACCTGGTGGCGGCCAACGAGGCCGAGATCCGGCTGATTCAACAATATCTCCCCGCGGGCCTCGATGCCGCGCGGCTCGAAGCGCTCGTGACCGAAGCGATTGCCAGCACGGGGGCGGTTTCGAAGAAGGAGATGGGCAAGGTGATCGGCGCGCTCAAGCAGCGGCCGGAGGCGGGGCTGATCGACTTCGGGGCCGTCAGCAAGCTGATCCAGGCGAAGCTGCCCTGACGGAGGCGCGGTTCGCAAATGTAGGCGCTCAGCGCGGATCAGTCACCCGCCCAAGGAAAAGGCACGCGCCGCTCTCGCAGTGCTGGATGGCGAAGAGAAAGGGGTGGTCCACGTGAACTTCGACCGGCTTGGGCGGATTGTTCGGCCGACCAGCACCACCAGCCATTCCAACGGCGGTCGCCGCAGCGGCCTCGGTGCCGATCTCGTCGAGCGCGATGAAGGTCTGGTGGTAAACCTCCGAAATGTGGAGGGGTTCGCCGGAGCCGCGCGGGGCCATGCGGTCAAAGTTGGCGCTGCCAGGTGGGCGGTCGAAGGCCGTTTTCATCCCGAGAGCTTGCAGCATCGTCCCGAGTGCCATGGTGGAGCCTTGTTGACGGAACTTGGGCAGGAAAAGGGAGACCAATTCGGGGTTGAGATTGGCGCAATCGTGGAGCAAGGAGGGTGTGACCTTGGCTGCGAGTGCAGCGACGCCGTTTGGGGTATCGGGCAGCAGGATGAGAAACTGCAGGTCACCGCCGAAATAGGGCAGCGTGACGGCCGTGTAGCCATCCCGCTTCGCATAGCCCAGCTGTCTCGTCTGCCGCATGGTCGGCACATTGACGGAGTCCGTGCCGCGGGTCTGAAACGGGTGGGGAGCGGTCATATGCGTATCGAACGCTTTCTGCCAGGGAGCCTTGAGGTAGAGCGCGTTGACCAGCACGAGACGGGAGCTGGCATCCAGCCCGTTCGGCGGGATGAGATCGACGATCTTATGGCGGGTCTGATCCTCCACCCAAGCGTTGATCTTCAATCGGGCGGGTTCGGCGGCCGTAATGAAATCCACCTGCTCCAAGGGAGCGCCGTAGCCGTCCCTGGCCAGCGCGAGAAAGGGTTCGCGGAACTGATAACCTTGCTGACCGTAAAGCCGGTTGGCTGCGTGCCATTCAATGACGTCCGAATTCCCTCCGTAGCGCTGGCTTTGGGCGGCGTTGGCAACGGACGCTTTGGCGGTGGCATCGAGTGCATCCCGCAGGGCGCCGAACGACTTAGCCAGCGTCGCATCGTCGGGTGGGAAGTGCAGCACCCGGGCCATCTCGGTGCGCGTGTCGCCGTCGGCCCCGGCGTAGGTCATGGCGAGGGCGCTCTGGATGGAGTAAGGCGAGAGCAGGAGGTTTTCGCCTGGTTTGATGGCGGCGAGTTGGCGGAACAGTTCCAAGCCGAGCTTATTGGTGGCAGTGGTGGCGGGCGCGAAGTCGGCGGCGGCAAAAGCGCAGAAAGGGAACAGGGCAGCGAGAACGATTAGGCTGCGTTTCAGCATGGGAGAAAGGGATGGTGCAATTAAGACGACACGCCACTGGGCGAGTTTCTTAGGGGAAAGGGAAAGATTTAAGTGGGGGGCCACGTTTTTCATCGCGAACCGACGGCGGGTTGGCGGTCGGACTTGGGCTAAGGAGCCATATCCAACAGTGAGCCGGGGTTCGCCACGCCTTTTTCCAAACGCTTCAGATCCTGCTTCAGTCCGGAATTCTCCACGCGGGTGAGGCGCCAGTCCCAGGGTTTCCAGGACATGCGCCGCCAGTGAAACACCGTCGGGGTGTTCAGCTGGGCCGTGCCGTTCACCACCGCCTCCGCCAGCGGACTGCCCTGGCCCTGCACCCGGATCACCGCACTCGTGGTCGCCGTGCCGTCATCCGCCAGCGTCAGAACCGGCTGATCACGGCTGATCCCCGCCACCAGAAACTGCCGGAAGACTCCATTGGCCAGCTTGACGAAATCGGACTTGGTCAATCCCCAGGCGTCGCCGTAGTCATCGGCCAGAAGAGTATTCAGCTTGTCCTGATCGTGGCTTTCGCAGGCCGAGGTCAGGGCTTCCCAGCGTCGCTGGACACCGCGGGTCGGACTGAGGAGGCCGGTGGCAATCACCGCGGCAGTGCAGAGCACCCAGACGAAGAGGAGGCGGACAAACCAGCGTTTCATAAAGATATGCGCGGCGCGGCGCGAGTGAGGCGAACGTTCCGAAGATTCCAGACAGCGACGACCATCGGCAGGTTCTTGTCGTCGGCGAGCTTTTCGCGCCAGGGCATTTTCTTCGCGGCGGGCATGGGGCTTTGCGTGCACCGAATCTGTCCGATCGCGGCTGGAAGGGAAGCTTGGAACCGGCTGAAGGAGAGCGACGCGGGCACGCCCGTCCGCCCGTGGTTGATGGGCAGGTCATCCGCCCAGCAACCGGTGAAACACCGCCAATTCGTGGAGCGAAGCTTCCCACTAACATGTCAACTATTAGTTGACGTGTTAGTGGGAGAGAGGATTCACTTAAGGGCGGGTGGTAGCAGCGCGCGTGCATGGCGGCTCGACAATCGGCGGAAGCGGCTCACGCTGCCGCGATGCCTCTGATGCGCAGCGCGCCCGCGTCTGTCCCCGCCCCGGGTGATGCATGAACGACGCGGCTTCCCTTTCCCGGCCCCGACGGGCCTCGCTCTGGGCGCGCCTGTGGCGGCGGCCCTGGTTCAAACGTCTCTTTTATGAAGGACTGGGGCTGCTGCTGCTGCTCCGGCGCGGAATGCAGGTGCTGAACTGCGGCTTTCACGAATCCGGCTACCCGGCGTTTCCACTGCCGCTGGACTACGAGCCGGAGCGTCTCGGCCTGCAGCTCTATCACAAGCTGGTGGCGGGTGCCGACCTGACCGGCCGCGACGTGTTGGAAACGGGCTGCGGACGCGGCGGCGGCGCCCGCGTACTGGCGGAGCTCTACCGGCCGGCATCCTACACCGCGACCGATGCTTCGCGGATGTTCATGTGGGCCTGCCGCTGGCGCAACCGGCTGCCCAACCTGCGCTTCATCGCCACGGTGGCGTGTCCGCTGCCGTTTCCTGACACGAGCTTCGATTACCTGCTGACAGTGGAAGCGGTGAACCTGCTGCCGGACAAGGCCGGTTATCTGGCCGAAGCGGCCCGGGTGCTCCGGCCGGGCGGGCGGCTGCTGCTCACCGACTATTTTTACACCCGGGAGACGTCGGGCAATGCCGTGGGGAAATTTCGCGCCGCCATCGCCGCCTCGGGATTGCGGTTGGTGGCCGAGGAGAACTGGACGGCGCGGGCGGTGGCAGCGCTCGAGTCGGATTCGCCGCGCCGGAGGGCGGAAATCGCCCGGCTGCCCGGATTCCTGCGCGGCCCGGCGATCAGTTTTGCCGGCACCACGGCCAGCCCGCTCTACCAGCAACTGTGCGACGGCCGGGCCGTCCATCTGCATTTCGACCTGGTGAAAGCGTGATGTCACCCGGGGCCGGACCGGCGGGCACAAAAAAGCCCCGGCGAATGCCGGGGCTGGAAGAGGGCGGGGGTCGATTACTGGCCGAGGCTTTTGCGCAGATCGTCGAGCTGGCCGGCGCTGCCGAGGAGGACGTTGCGGCTCGCGATGAACTTGGCGTATTCCTCGATGAAGATCTTCCCGGGCGGACGGAAGTCGAACTCACCCGGCTTGTCGCGGAAGAACTCGCGGTGGACGCGGGTCCAGACCAGACGGCCGTCGGTGTCGATGTTGATCTTGGTGACCCCGAGCTTGGCGGCGGGCAGGTACTCGTTGACGTCGACACCCATCGAGCCGGCGATCTTGCCGCCGGCGGCGTTGATGCGGTCGACCTCCTCCTTGGGCACGCTGGAGCTGCCGTGCATGACCAGCGGATAGCCGGGCAGGCGGGCCTTGATCTTGGTCAGCACGTCGAAGTGCAGAGATTGCTTGCCCTTGAACTTGAAGGCGCCGTGCGAAGTGCCGATGGCGCAGGCCAGGGAGTCGCAACCGCTAAGCTTGACGAACTTTTCGGCTTCGGCGGGGTCGGTGAGGCATGCGTTGCCCTCCTCGACCTTGATGTCCTCCTCGACGCCACCGAGCATGCCGAGTTCGGCCTCGACGGAGATGCCCTTGGCGTGGGCGCGGTCGGTGACGCGCTTGGTGATCGCGACGTTCTGATCGAACGGATCATGCGAGGCGTCGATCATGACGGAGCTGTAAAAGCCCGAGTCGATACAGTCGTAGCAGGTCTCCTCGTCCCCGTGGTCGAGGTGGACGGCAAAGATGCATTCCGGGAAGATTTCGGCGGCGGCGCGGATGATCGCCTCGAGCATGCGCTTGTCGGTGTATTTGCGCGCCCCCTTCGAAATCTGGATGATGAACGGCGCCTTGGACGAGAGGGCTCCCTTGAAAAGGCCCATGGCCTGTTCAGCATTGTTGATGTTGTAGGCGCCGACGGCATATTTGCCATAGGCGTGTTTGAAGAGCTGCGCAGTGGTGACAATCATGGTGATGGCGGTTAGCCGGGAGAAAATCTTAGTGGTCCGCCGGGGGGACGGGCAAGCGATTTCGCGGTTCGGCTTGTGGCGCAGTTCCCATGCCAGCAACCGGATGGTAACCGTTTTTTGTCCTTGCCGTCATGGGTAGAAGAAAATCTTATTCGACCTATTAGTTTATGACCCCGATCAACCAAAAACACCGCACTGTTCTCTTCCTTACCGCCAGTCTCGCCGGCATCGCTGCCGTGCTGACCGCCACCCTGCAGGGAGCCGACACTCCCGCCGACAAGCCGGCCGCCGCCGGCAAGAGCCCCACCTATGCCGACGTCCAGCCGTTGCTCAAGAAATACTGCTACGACTGCCATGGCGGTGGCAAAGCCGCGAAGTCCCAGTATACCCTTGATACGCGGGAAAACGCCCTGAAGGGTGGCAAGAACAAGAAACCCGGCATTGTGGCCGGCGACGCCACCAAGGGCGAACTCATGCGTCGCATCTCGCTCGCCCAGACCGAAAAGGAAGTCATGCCTCCAAAGGCCAAGGCCCCCAAGGTCACGGTTCCGCCCACCGCCGACGAGATCAAGACGATCGCTGACTGGATCAACGCCGGGGCGAAATGGGAATAAGCGAGAATTCGCCGCAACCAATCCCGCCGCTTTCAAAGCCGCGCCCACTTCGGGTGCGGCTTTTTGTTGTCCATGGTCGCGGACGAGAGATTAACCACCCGGAGCGGGCGGCGGACTGGCCTGCTGCTGGCTCTGAATCTGCCGGAGCACCTGCAGTTGCTCCGGAGTCAGAACGCCCTGGGCACGCTGGATGGTCTCATCCGTGATTTGCGCGGGCGGGCTGAGAAGGTTGCCGCCCAGAATCAGCATCATCGGATCGGCGACGGAGCTCGGGGGAGCGGTTTCGGTGACGATCGGCAGCAGCATATCGGCCTGGGTGCCGCTGAGTGGGAAAGCGCCGCTGGCAAGCTGCTGACCGAGCTGGTCGATCACGGCATGCTGCGGCAGCGTGGCATTGTAGGCGAGATAGGTTTGGTACCCGGTTTCCCCCAGCAGGGTGCTGATGCTGGCATCCGCCTGTGTCTGCGCCTGGCTGACCAGCTGCTGAAACTGTTCCGGATTGTCCCGCGGGCTGATTCCCTGGCCGGTGGTGGTGGCAAGGAGGTCGAGCGCGACGCCGGCTCTCCGAACGAGAAGTTCCTTCAGACTGTCAGTCTGGTTGGCATCGAGGTTGAGTTTGGCGAAAAGCCCGGCGTAACGACTATCAACGGCGGAGCGCACCCGGCCGGTGATCTGCGCCGCCACCTCCGGATCCCTCAGCAACGCCTCCAGTCCGATTGGGACCGGCGGCGTGTCCGCCACAGCGGGCTGCCCGGCCGAAGGGAAAGCTTGGGCCAAAATGCGATGCGCGGTGGCCGTAGCGGAGGGGGCCGGTCCCTCGGTTTTGGGCGTTTGACGTTTCCAAAACAGGAAGGCAAAGGTGGCCAGCACTGCGCCCAAGACCAAGAAGGCGATTGCCGGAAGGGCGGGACGGGCCCGACTCGACAGTGGCGGCGGGAGTGTCGCCTGGACGCTGGTAGCCATGTCCTTGGCGATTGAGTTCCCGGTTTGATTCGGGAGGCGATTTTTTTTGGGAGTAGATGTCATGGGGTCGTTGACGGGAGCAGATTATGGACCGACCGCACCGCCGGCCATTCCATTGCTCGCGGGGAATAAAAAAAGCCGCATGTGCAGGCACATGCGGCAGAAAAACAATTGGAAGCTCAGCCACCACCACCACCGCCACCACCACCTCCACGACCACC
>CAIQQB010000133.1 GCA_903873805.1 uncultured Opitutia bacterium
ATCCCGCGGCTTCCGCTCCATCCGCAACTTCCGCGCGATCATCTTCCTGCTCGCGGGCAATCTTCATTTTGAACTGCCAGATCCATTCCCGGGGTCGGCACTAAACCCACAGTAAATGACATTGTGCCTAATCCTTGGGCGGATACGCCCAGCCGGCGACGATATTGCTGGCGGGATCGCCGGGCTTCCAGTGATGCTGGTAAGGCTCGGGATGAATGGAGAGCGCTTCCGGCATAAAACCGATTTCCACATAGGGCTTGAGGCCGGCGACATGGTAGGTGTCGAAAATCTTGTCGAGGATGGTCCAGTTGTACACCGGACGGCCCTGTGCATCCTCCGTGTAGGCATTGGTGCTGCCCCACTTGTAGGCGGGCGTGCCATCCCCGCTGGTCAGGAGGTTGTGGGCCCGGAAGTAAACCTCGCCTGGCCGCAAGGCACCCAATTCGCCGATGAGTTTCCGCCCGTCCTTCATCGTGGCATAGTTTGGTTCGTCGGCACCAAAAAACCGGTAGATCGGCTTCCAGTCCCCAATGGGCTTGGCGGCATTCACCTTGATTGTGACGGGAAACGCCACCATCGCGGCAGCCGGCTGGGCGGGGAGCGATTGAACCAGCCATCCAAAGGCAAATAGGGACCAGCGGTGAATATGTCGCATCGGCGGTTGTATAGATATTGGATACGGCCGATTGCAGGTGGTCAGGTCTCAACGCGGCATCAAACGGTCACTTCACCGTGATGAGTTCGTCGTCGGGCGGATCAACTTCAATCGTGAGGTCCTTGTATTCGTCGAGCAGGCCCTGGTTGTGCATCTGCAGGGCGATGGGGCCGGTGCGGCCCGCCGCGGGGTCGGTGAAGTCCAGGATCTCCACGGCTTTGCTCCCCACGGGCTGAGCGACGGCCAGGCGCGCCGTGCCTTTCGCGGCATTGACCAGGATCTCGACCCGGCTCCACTCATGCGGATCATATTTCGGATGGGGCAGATGCTTGAAGGCGGGTTCCTTGTCAGTGTTGTGCCCGGGTCGGTAATCCCAGGGATAACCGGGCGGGACCTGAAATTGGATGCCACCGAGGGCGTCCAGTGGCTTCTGCCCCGGTACCGGCCGCGTGCAAAAAAACAGCACGGCGGCCTGGTGGTCCGGCTTGCCCGACAGATGCCGCATGGTAAAGATGAGCCGGAAGCTGCCGTAGTCGTTCGCCGTGTAGATGACTCCCCGGCCGCTGCCCTTGCTAGCCATCGCGCCATCCTTGACCGTCCAGGCGTCGGGCGGAGACTGAATCCAGCCGGCGAGGCTCTGCCCGTCAAACAGACTGGCCGTATTGCCGGGCCGAATACCTCCAGCGCTCGAACAGCCGACCACGGTTAGGGCCGCCAGGGAGCCGAGGCCCAGTGAAAGTATGCTCTTCATGATGTAGGGCCGAAGCCTATTTCGCCGGGCTGACGCGCAGCAGCACCACGCCATGGGAGGCGACCGGGGTGGAGAACTCCTTTTCCACGACGCCGAGATTCTGCTGCCGCCACAAATCGCGCACGGTTTGCCGGCCGGTCACCTTGAGATCGGCGAGCGTCAGCGTCATCGTGGCGGCGGCGCCGCCCGCGTTGCTCAGGCCCACCGCCCAGCTGCCGTCGTCGAGGGGCTTGGCGTAGACGCGCAGGTCGCCGGCCTGCGCCACGCAGGTCGCCTGTTTCCCGAGGCTGTCCTGATCGACCTCCAGCACTTCGTCGTTGGTGAGGAGGCTGGTGGTGAACGGGTCGAGCTTCTGCAGATCGCAGCCCAGCAGGAGCGGCGCGGACAGCAGGCACCACATGCTGATCTGCGTGTATTGTTCGTCGGGGGTCAGATGCGTCGCATGCGGGCGCCCCCAGCCCACGAGGCCGATGACCAGCATGTCGGGATCGTTGAAATGGCCCGGCCTGGAAAAGGGCGCCCAGGCATCCTGGTCGAAGGCGCTTTTGCTGACATTCTTCCAGTTGTCGTGCACGTCGTCGGTGATGCGCCAGGAGTTGGCGTAGGGGGACACGCCGCCGATTTCCCCCAGGAGGGTGTAGAGTCCGTTGTTGGACAGGCTGAAGACCAGGTCGCGACCGGTGGCGCGCAGGGCCGCATCCATTTCCTGGGTGTCGCCGGCGTGGATCGGCGCCCAGTCGTATTTCAGGTAGTCAAATCCCCAGCGGGCGAACTGCCGGGCGTCCTGGACGGCAAAGTGGTGCGGGGCGATGGCGAAGGGGAGCTTCTGGCTGTGGTCCTGATTGTTGGCCCGGGCCAGGTCGGGGCTCCATTTCCCGTCGGCTTCCTCCCCGGAACCGCCGATGTGCCGGCCGTAGGATGTCACCCAGGGGGTGGAATAGATGCCTGCCTTCAGGCCGAGCCCGTGAATCTCCCGCACCATTCCGGCGATGTCGGGAAAACCCTCGTTGGGCTGGATGGCATTCAAATCCCCTCCACGCAGGCCCTGCCAGCCGTCGTCGGTGTTGCAATAGGTCCAGCCGTGCTGGGCCAGGCCGGAGTCGACCATGGCATGAGCCGCCGCGAGAATGACGGCCTGGGTCACGCGCACGCCGGAAAAGTTGTAGTTGTTCCAGCCCAGCGCGGGCGTAAGCCCAACCTCGTCGCCGACGACGATCTTGAACGGCCGGTCGGCCTGGCCGAGGGCGTTGCGGGCGTGGAGCGTGGTCTGGAATTCGCCCCGCTGGTTCAGCTGCCCGGTGATCCGTCCGGTCGCGGCGTCCAATTGCAAACCCGCCGGGAGGCTGTCGGCGGAGAACTGCATGGGCCGGTCGCCGGTCGCCGGGATGGCAAACAGAAACGGCGAACCCGGCCGCACCCCGAAGATCTTCGGGCCGTTGAGGCGCGGGGTCCGGGCCGCTGGCGGAGTGAGGATGGCGGTCGCCCGAGCGGCCGCAGCGGGGGGGGACGCAGGCGGGCGAGCGCCCGCGGCGCGAAGACCGGGACGGACTGGCACCAGCAACAGACTGGCGAGCAGCGCGAGGCGCTCGCAGTGGGGAATAATTCTCACGGACATGGGCAACGGGGCATTCTTACCGCAATCCGGGGCCAATTGAACGGGATAATTGCGCATTTGATTTTGGAATTTGCGCAGGTCCCGGCCGCTCTTACCGGCCGAGACCGAAGCGGCGGCGGTATTCGCCCGGCGGCAGGCCGGTCTCCGCCTTGAAAACCACGCTCAGGTAGTCCGGCTCAAATCCGGACCGGTCCGCGATCTCCGCCACCGGCAGCTCGGTGCCAGTGAGGAGCTCCTTCACCCGGTTGAGCTGCACGCGCAGAATCTCCTCCCGCGGGGTGCGGCCCAGCAGTTTCCGAAAACGCGTTTCCAGCGCCCGGCGCGCCATGGGGCAATGGCGCAGCACGTCGCTCACCCGGAGACCCTCGCAGGCGTGCTCGCGGATGTAGCGCAGGGCCTGAGCGATCTTGGGATCGGCCACGGCCAGGATGTCCGTGCTTTGCCGGGTGACGACGCCGACCGGCGGGATGAGATGGGCGTCCGGCCGGAGCCGCCCGCCCTCCATCATCAGGGACAGCAGGGCGGCCGCCTCCCAGCCGGTGCGACGGGGGTTGAGCGTGATGCTCGACAGCGGCGGCGGGGACAGCGCACAGAGCACCTCATCATTGTCCACGCCAAGCACGGCCACCTCCTCCGGCACCGCGAGGCCGGCGCGGCGGCAACCCTCCAGCACCTGCTGGCCCCGGTTGTCATAGCAGGCGAAGACCGCGACGGGCTTCGGCAGGCGCGCGAGCCAGGCGCTGATCGCATCAACCTCGGCGTCGCCGTTGGCCGGCCGCTGGGCCGGCTGGTAAACCTGACAGGCCCGGCCAGCGCCGCGGACGAGAAGGCCGAAATGCTCGCGGCGACGCTCCGACCAGCTGAACCGCGCGTCGCCACAAAACGCGAAATGGCGGAAGCCGCGCTCGAGGAAATGCTGGGCGGCGAGCCGGGCGATGGCGGCGTCGTCCGACTTCACCCACGGGGCGCGCGGCAGCAGGCGGGACGGGGTGAGGTCGACCGCCGGCGTGCTGAGACGCGCGACGGCGCGAGCGAGGCGGCGGTTCTCCCCCCGCACGATGATGCCCTGCCCCTGCCAAGAGGCGAGCCAGGGCGGGGCCCGGTCCTCCCGGCCCAGTTCGGCATAGTGCACACCCCAGGGACCGTGGCTCAGGATGTATTCGCCGATGCCGACGAGCAGGCCGCGGGCATAGGCGTTGCTCGCCTCAAAGAGCAGCGCCACCTGGGGGATGCGCGACGGTGCGGGCCGGCTGCTCATGCCCGGGTGGCCTCCGGACGCCGCGGTGCGTTCCGCCTTTCCGGCCGCCGGCCGGGTCGGACAGTGCGGCAAATCTCGCACCCCGTGCCGTCGCAACCGCGGGCCGTGCAATGCTCGCGGCCGTAGAAAATGATCCGCAGATGCAGCCGGTTCCAGTCCTCACGGGGAAAGAGCCGCTTCAGGTCCGCCTCGGTCTGCTCCACGCTGCGCCCGCCGGAGAGGCCCCAGCGCCGGGCGAGCCGGTGGATGTGGGTGTCGACCGGAAATGTGGGCACGCCGAAGGCCTGGGCCATGACGACGCTGGCGGTCTTGTGCCCGACCCCCGGCAGCGCCTCGAGCTCGGCAAAGGTGCGCGGCACCGCCCCTCCATGCCGCTCCACAAGCAGGCGCGATAGCCCCGCGATGGCCTGGGCCTTGCGCGGGGCCAGGCCGCAGGGACGCACGATCGCATTGATCTCCGCGACCGGAAGCCGGGCCATGGCAGCCGGGGTGGCGGCACGGGCAAACAGCGCCGGCGTGACTAGGTTGACCCGCCGGTCGGTGCACTGGGCCGAAAGCACGACGGCCACCAGCAGCGTATAGGCATCCCGGTGGTCGAGCGGGATGGGCGTTTGCGGATAAAGCCCGGCAAGGCGGCGGCTGATATAATGGGCGCGTTCGGTTTTAGTCATCAATAGACAATCTATGCACAGTCCAGTATGCATATTTTAACCTGTTATACGACAATATTTTTCTCGAAAGAGACATCACTATACATCAACCATATAGGCGGTCCTAAAAACCAAATACCATGCACAATAAAAGCAACTTATGGAGACTATTAGCTCTCCTTACCTCAACTGCCGCCGCCTGCTTCGCGCAGACCGCCATCAGCTCCAGCTATACGCAGGACTTTAATTCCCTGGGGACGGCGCTGCCGGACGGCTGGAATGTCTGGCTGTCATCCACCGCGACCTCCAACGGCACCCCGTTCGCCTGGGACCCCACCCCAGTCGCGAACAACGCCACCGCCACTGCGGGCAGTTATTTCCGGAACCTGCCCGGGGCCGGACAAACCTGGTCGCTCGGCAATGTGGCCGGCGCCGACCGCGCGCTGGGCTGGCGAGCGGGGAGCGCGTCGAGCCGCGACGGCTCGATCACCTTCACCCTGCAGAACACCCTGGATGCGAATTTCGATTCGCTGAGCTTCCAGCTCTTCACCCCCAATAACTCCGGCACCAACGGCTACTTCAGCCTGGAGTATCAGCTCGGCACCGGCACGGCTTTCACCCCGCTGAACGGGGTAACCTACATCAGCGACCTTGCGCAAAATCCGCTGTCGGTGACGACGGTGGCGTTCACGGCCGAGACCCTCTCGCCGTTGAACAACAATCCCGGTCCGGTCACGCTCCGCCTGAACAACCTCGGCACGACCGGAACCTCCTGGAACACCGTTGCCCTCGACAACTTTTCCTACACCACCACGTCGGTTCCCGAACCGACCGTCAGCGCCCTGCTCGCGGGCGGCCTGGCCTTGGGCATAACGGGATTCCGCCGCCGGCGCCGTTCGGGCTGACCGAAACCCATCCGCGCCCGGTCCGAGCGACTGCGGCATCATCCCCCAGGACGGCTGGCGCAAGGCCGCCGTCCTTTTTCCTCGGCGCAACCGGTCCCCGACCGCGTTGTCGTCACCGATGCGGCTTGAGGCGGCGCAGCCCAGCTGTTTGCCTCGGCGCATCATTTGGGTTCTTCCGGTTTTTGTGTGGGTAAGGCTGGGTAAAACCGGCATAGGGAGGGGATGAGCGAGATCCATGATCCAAACATCGAAAGCCATTATGCCGGGCTGTTGGGCATCGCTGCTCCGTGGGAGGTCAGCGAGG